>NZ_JACJEW010000097.1:0-7579 GCF_014164315.1 Pseudoalteromonas sp. SG44-1 | reverse complement strand
CGTTGGTCAGGAAAGTCACGAGATTGGTCAATGATAAACGAAGTAAATTTGAATCCTGAGAAAAAAGAAGAAATGCGGGCGGCATAAAATTTAACTTGAGGCGACAACTAACTTGAAAAACTCCGGTAACGCGCCTATATGTGTTGTGCATAAATTAGTCACCGCCACCAGAGTCGCTGCTAGAAAAACCTCCATCACCCCCTCCGCCATAATGTGAAGAACCAAATAGAGCACCAAAAAGCCCAACTCCAGTTACGGAAGTAATTGTATTGTTCATTGACTCGCTAGATTCATTAACAGGTGTATTAGCTTTGAAAGTTGCAACATCACAATACATTAAATATGCATAATGAATATGCCTTTTATCAAAGCCCATTTCATCAATGGTTTTATCAACTTGACCTTTGGCATACGTTGCTGAACCGCCATACCTTTTAGCTAATGCGGGACGAAGTTTGTATTTATACTTTCGAATCGTTGAATTTTTACCAAACATTGTTGAAACTCCCTTTACGCCTAACGTCTTATTGAACACCATTTTGGTGGCTTATAACACCTCAAAACGGCCTATATTACATACTCTGATAATTCTATTAATAATTACCTTTGTAAACAAGTAATTAAAATAGCTAAAATCAAGGCTTGTTATTTTGCATCAAAACAGCAGTGAATAATGTTATCGGGCAAAATTAAAATATTTATGGCGGTGGGGCTAAATTTAACTTATACCAATATCTGCATACAGCTCACAACTGTCTATCAGATGAAATATAAACCGGTGTGTCAAAACTTTAAGATCAGGTAGGTGCTACTACAGTTAATAACCACCAGCTGATAAACATATTTATCAGCTGGCAATTATTATTTGTTTCTCATTCAAGAGCAGTAGCTACAATTTAACTAGTGCCCTATAACTTTAAATGAAATCGAACTTGGGTATTGCTCACTATGGTAAAGTTTATGTTGCGCTTTTACGAAATCTTCAGCCTTGGCTTTAAAGATATTATCAACATACTTTTGTGGGTTCATATCCATAAATGGAAACATGCTACTTTGAACTTGAATCTGTAACTTGTGCCCGCGTTTAATGGTATGTAAAACATCCAGTAATTCAAAATTAACTAAAGTGGGTTTATTTGCCTCAAATGGTTTGGGCTCACTCATGCTGTCTCTAAAACGACCACGAATAATGCCCCATCTAACTAATTCGTGGCGGTTACCTGTGGCTTCATCAACTTTGTTAGTGGATTCATCCATACCAGGAAATACATCAACTAGTTTTACTACAAAGTCCGCTGCACTTTGGCTGGTAGAAACATACAAGTTTAGATCTATAGCACCTGCAATAGTTTGATCTTCTTTAGCTACATCACTATTAAATACTAATACATCGGTACGTCGAGCTGTAAAACGCTGATCTTCAGCCATATAAGGTCGATCCCAACCTCGACTTGTATGTGCAGAGTGTGGCACGGGTTTATTAGGGTCGCTAATATAATCGCTCGAACCACCTTGCTTATCTGTTGAAGTTAATAATTGCTCGTTGTTACCAAGATAAAGCGTCACATCGCTCGTTTCTTTTGGCGGCCAAGTATCAAACTCACGCCATCTGTTGGCACCCGTTTCAAAAATCGTCGCTTTCGCTAAAGACGCTTCTTTAGTGCCTTTTAAATTATGCTTAAAAAATGGCAGTAATATATGCTCTTGGAACCACTCACTGGTATCAAAGCCAAAATTAGCTTCGCCCATTTTGTCGCCTTCTCCGCGATTCCACTGACCGTGATACCAAGGGCCCATAATGATATGTACATTATCTTTTTTATTGTGCTTAGACATTTTTTGATAGGTCGCTAATGGCCCATACAAGTCTTCAGTGTCATACCACCCACCGACAATTAGTGTCGCTGGCTTTACATTATCAAGATGTTGCAAAACATCACGCTTTTGCCAAAACTCATCATAATTAGGATGCTCAGTTAATTCATTCCAAAAAGGACGCTCGCCATTAAAATATTTTTTATTTACGTTTGAAAGCGGGCCTAATTTACGGAAAAATTCATAGCCATCGGGTGTTGTAGAATCCATTCCTTCAGGCCAATAAGCAAACTGACCTTCCCGTTGTTTATCAAAGGTATCGAAAAAGATAAATGCCATTGGTGTTGAAAAAGCTCCGTTGCGATGAAAGTCATCATAAAACCAGTTAGCAATAGGAGCCTGTGGTGAAATCGCTTTTAATGCTTTGTGACTATTAATTGCAGCCACCGACGTGTAGTAACCAGGATAAGAGGTACCCCACATGCCTACTTTGCCATTGTTGTTTGGGATATTTTTAACTAGCCAGTCAATGGTATCGTAAGTATCGGTTGCATCATCAACCGCTTTACCACCTTTGTCTCCGGCATCTTGAGGACGCATATTTACATAGCTACCCTCAGACATAAACTTACCGCGAACATCTTGAAAAACAAAAATAAACCCTTCTTCTTCAAAAATCTCACTGGGCCCTAACTTGGCTTTATACTTATCTACACCATAGGGAGCAACACGATACGGCGTGCGTTGCATCATGATTGGATATTTACTTGATTTATCATAAGGTACATAAACCGCTGTAAATAATTTAGTACCATCGCGCATTGGTATTTGGTACTCGTATTTAGCATAATGAGAGCGAATATATTCAGCTCTTTTATCTTCCTGCTTATTTTCTTCTGCTTGTATGAAGCTTGCAAAAATTAAACAGCAAAATAACCCTATAAATTTTGTCATTTTATTATTTTTCATAAAGTACCTTCATAGTTAGTTTAACTATGTTTTTATTGATGAATTTTCAATCTAAACTTACTATAGCCAAAAGTGTGATGCCATAACAACGCGCTAAAGTAGGCTAAATCAGCGATAAAAGCCGATAACCTCTGAAAAATAAAGCCTTTAAGCACTAGTGACTCTTTAATCAAACTAATTATTCAGTCGGTATTATTAAAACAGCTACTTTGCCCTCAGAACCTGCAAATAAAAAACGAGCATTACTGGCGCTTAATGTAAAATAACCGGTATTATCATATTTTGGATTAGCAAGTGGTTGCCACGTATTTCCTTGATCGTATGAAATGTCACTGCCTGTTTTACCCGTTGCAATGCAAGCGAATGCGTTACATGCCATCGCACTTCTTAGTCCACGGTCACCCGATTTAACATGTTTCCAACGATTTTTTATAACGTCATACCGTGCCATATTTGGATAGTTTTTGTCACGTTGCAGGTAATCACCACCAACAACAAATAAATCATCATCACTATTCAAAGCCAGACCATAACCACCAGCAGTATCCGCGCTACGATACAAAGGAACACTTTTCCTTAGCCAAAATAGTCCACCATCATTTGAGTGATAAACAGAAGCCGACTTTCCACCCGTTGTTAACCACGCTTGATTATCTTTTCCTACAATGAGTGTATTACCACTGGCGGCAAATGCGGACTCTGAAGGTATTAAGCTAGGTAAATTTACTTTATCGGTTCGTGTCCATGTTTTGCCGCCATCTTGTGTACGTTTAACTACATAATAACCATCGACAGGATCACCCATTAATAAACCATTGTCTTGATCCCAAAATGCAATTGAATCAAAAAAACCTGCCTGATCCTGATTCTGTAACAATAATTGCCAACTTTTACCTGCATCTGTTGTTTTATATAATGAAGACTGTTTACCTGAGCCAACACTCATTACAATCGCGGTTTGCGTATCAAACACCGCAATATCACGAAAGTCATTATTTATGCTGCTTTTAACACTGCGATCATGCCAATGTTTACCGCCATCTTGGCTCACCCATACACTATTATTGGTACCTGTGACCCACAACGATTGATCAAATATCGCCGAACCACGAAGTGAAGGCTTACCATCAATCAATGTATGCTGAAAGCCATCAACTTGCTGAGCAATAGCTAAGTGGCTAAACACAAAAAAAGTCAGTACACAGAACGCTGTTAAGCTATGAAACGCTGTTATTATCATTATGAATCACCGATACCAATTAGTTTATTTTATAGTAGTTAACATAAACGCAGAGTAAGTTAGTCATCCGTCCTTGTTAATCTTACTCCATCAACAACCATTGACCACTGCCCATCGCTAAAAAATGGTGGTTGCGAAACCTCAAAAGTTGTATTCATTATAAGCATATCAACTAAGAAATTATCGCCATCAAACTCATCAACGGATGATGAAATAGAAGTTCCACCTCGTTGATAGTCAAAAGTTCCATCTGGGAGTATTTCTAGATACATGCCAGGACCTTGCCAATAACCTATATAAGCAAACTTATCTGCGGGTATTGGCTTACTGCAAGCACTCAGTGCCAACATAATAAATAAAGTGATAACTATTTTTTTCATTCGTTTCATTGAGACTTCGCTAAATTAGGTAATTCAGTGTAGCAATAAACACCTCACACTTACTACTTGTGTATCGATAAATTAATACAAATCATAGTAATAGCGTATCCATTAGATTGATGAGTGACTTTATTGCACACTCAACCATAACGTGTCTATTTTACTACAAGCGTCACCGTAACATTCGCTAAAAAACCAAGTAATAAATGCTTAGTACTCAATACTTATCCGAATATAGTTAATAGTAGAAAGGCTTAACTACCCATTTACTACTTGGAAAATACATTTAGTTACTCTAGTATCAACTTGTCTAGGCTAACTATTTGCATTTAAATGAAATCATTTCCTTCGCTGTATTTTGCTAATCTATTTTTAATTATTGGCACCGGTTTACTCACCACCTATTTAGCCCTCTATTTAGGGAAAAATGGCATCTCGACCTTTTGGATCGGGTTAATGACCTCATGTTATTACATGGGTTTGTTGCTTGGCTCAAAGCTTGGTTATCACCTTATTAAATCGGTCGGCCATATTAGGACCTTTGCAGCCAGTACCGCCGCTGTTTTAGCGTGCGTTGCAGCACACGGCGTTAGCGATAATATTTATTTATGGTTAGCCCTGCGACTATTTGTAGGCCTTGGTATGATGTGTAACTACATGGTGCTCGAAAGCTGGCTCAACGAACAAGCTGCACCAGAGTCTCGCGGGCGAGTGTTTTCGTTTTATATGATCACCTCTTATCTGGGTATGATTTTAGGTCAATTTGCATTAGCCGAATTCCCAGAGCTTGGCTATGCACCACTATTTTTAGTGTGCATGGCGCTGGCAATTGGCATTATTCCTATTTCAATCACTCGTAGGATTCACCCCAAGCCATTAAAACCAATTCAAGTCAGTCTGTTTGACTACTTTAAAAAAGTACCGCAATCACTTACAGCTGTTCACTTTGCGGGTATTATAAATGGCAGCTTTTACGGCCTTGCACCAACATTTGCCAAGTCATCTGGGTTTAATTCGTCAGAAATTGCCATTTTTATGTCTGCAACTATTTTTGCAGGTCTGATCGCGCAATGGCCAATGGGGATATTGTCGGATAAAATACGTCGTAGCGTATTGATCCGCACCAATGCGGTTGCGATTGGTGTAGTTAGCTTGGCTTTATTTTTGCTACCTATTACGCAAACACTCGCCTTTGCACTCACTTTTATGTTTGGCTTGTTCGCCTTTACTTTATATCCATTATCCTCAGCCTTAGCTAATTCACGCGTTGAAGATGAAGAGCGCGTTGGCGTGTCATCTGCGTTATTAGTTGTTTTTGGAGCCGGTGCAGCACTTGGTTCAACTGCCAATGCACAAGTTATGACCTATTTTGGTCACCAAGCCCTTTATGCCTCCATCGCATTATTAACGGTGATAATGTACTTATTACTCACTTACATTAATTCGAAACAAAAAGTAGAACAACCAGAGTCGAGTGATTACGTTGTAGGCACATCAGACGTTACCAACTCGCCACTGGCTGCGACCATGGATCCTCGAATAGAAGAAACGACTGCCCACGAGCAAATGTTGGTGGTCGATGAAATTGATGATGAATATGAAGAAAACAATGCAGTCTTTGATACCGATGATCCACAGGGTGACCTGTTTAAAGACTTTCAAACGCAAAACGAAACAGCTGAACTAAAAGACTAGCGATTCATTTTCGATATTACAAAAGCAGGTAACAGCTTCAATTTACCTGCTTTAATTGAGCAGCTGATAATTTACACTCAGAAAGGTAGCCTATAAGATGACCTTTGTCATTGCCCGCATACGTTTTAAACTCCCCGCCTTTATGCTCCGCATTTTTATAAAAATGAATGTAGTATAAATTAAGCTCACTTCGGCTGGGCCCCCCAAGCTAAGTAAGTTAATAGCTGCCTTCAATCGCTTTTCCAAAATTAATGTAGCTTTTTAGGCCCACTACGAACAAGCTCTTTACCGTTTTCAAACACATCATCTGTAACCCAGCGGCCTAACAACAAGTTATAGTTATCATCAAGTACAGCTACAAACGGGCGACCATTGGTATTATTGGTCGCCAGTGCCACACCGGCTATATTTTTTAAGCCCAATCCACCATTATCAATCAGTAATAAAAAAGCTTCTAGCTCTGCGAGGGTGTCAATTACATCGTTATCATTAATCATACTGTTTACTCAGTTATAACTTAATGAGTGAAGGATAACAGTTTATGAAAATAGGCTCTAGGGGCTGATTAAACGTTAAAGGTGGGAGTTACGACCCAATACTCAACGTATTTATTTGCGCTTACTCGCTCTACATCAGATAGTAGCCTTTGCATTGAAACTATTAAAACTGCTTATATAGGAAAACCATGATCAAACGACTTTTAGCCGCAAGCTTAATCTTCTCTTCGGGTTCTGTTTTTAGCGCTAACCCAACGGTTGAAGAGCTGCGTATTAAGCAAGCCACAACCGCTATGCCACAAGTTTTAGATATATTTTCTGAGGATATCGCGCAATTTGAACAAAGCTGGAAAAGCCTAAAAAACTTTAAACAGGCAACTGACTTACTACATGATTACTCAACCCAACTCTGGCTCAACGCCAAACAACACATTACCGTCACTAAAAGCTACGATGACAGAGCACTTTACTGGGCTCGCCTACTTTCAAGTAAAATAATCCGTACAACAAAACCTGAATTTGCATTAACAACTGCCGAGCAAAGCACATTGTTAACAATGTTAGAAAATGGCAGTCGCGGTCGCACCGACCTAGCCTACTCTAAAAACACCACCAAAAAGATTTTACTAACAGGCTTTGATCCATTCTTACTGGATAGAAACATCAATCAAAGTAATCCATCCGGTGTGGCCGCATTATTACTCGACGGCCAAGTAATTACTTATCAAGGTATCAGTGCCGAAATAAATACTGTGATGGTGCCTGTTCGCTATGAAGACTTTGATCAAGGTATTATTGAAGAACTACTCGCCCCTTATTACGCTCTGAATAACGTGGATATGATAGTTACCGTTAGCATGCTAAAGTATCCCCAGAATTAGCCTTTATATATCAATGAACTAATAGTATTAAAAAATGTGGGAAGCGAGGGAACATTCATGGTGTTTTGTGATCTTATGAATCGCTTAAAAACAACAGAGCTA
>NZ_JACJEW010000096.1:3798-8029 GCF_014164315.1 Pseudoalteromonas sp. SG44-1 | reverse complement strand
CCTAGAACCTAGAACCTAGAACCTAGAACCTAAGTTCTTATACTCCCCTTGATTTTCTTTTATCCACCTCCATATCTCCATAGTTAATATAATTTTATAGTCTTAATTAAAGTTATGTTTACGGCTTATTTTAAATTTTCTTGCAGAAAACTGATATCTTAACTACGCGATGGTTTGATGTTTCGCAGAGTCTGGTATAGTAGCGCACGTATTGAACGCTGTATTTCACAACGTTTCTCGAAATTGCTAATTAATATGTGCTCGTGTGAGTAATCTATTAATTAGTAATTATAAAAATGGGTTAGCTGATACTCGGCTAGCAAAGAACACATTGTAACGGTTTTATCATGATATCTAATTTATTTACCAAGATTTTTGGTAGTCGCAATGACCGCACTATTAAAAATTTAAGAAAGACGGTCGCGCTGATCAACGCGCTTGAAACGCAACTTGAAGCGCTTTCAGACGAAGATTTAAAAGCCAAAACAGCAGAGTTTAGAGAGCGTTACGATAACGGACAAGGTCTTGATGACATTCTACCAGAAGCATTTGCTGTGGTACGTGAAGCATCAAAACGTGTAAATGGTATGCGTCACTTTGACGTACAGTTGCTAGGTGGTATGGTTTTACACCAAGGCCGCATCGCAGAAATGCGTACTGGTGAGGGTAAAACCCTTACCGCAAGTTTACCAGCATACTTACGTGGTATTACAGGTAAAGGTGTTCACGTAATTACTGTGAATGACTACCTTGCCAAGCGCGATGCTGAAACTAACCGCCCATTATTTGAATTTTTAGGTTTAACTGTTGGCTGTAACGTACCGGGTATGATGCCGCAACAGAAAAAAGAAGCCTACGCCGCTGATATTACCTACGGTACTAATAACGAATTTGGTTTCGATTACCTGCGTGACAATATGGCGTTTAGCATTAACGAACGCGTACAACGTCCACTTTACTATGCGGTAGTCGATGAAGTTGACTCGATCTTAATTGATGAAGCCCGTACTCCACTGATTATTTCCGGCCCCGCTGAAGACAGTTCGCAGCTGTATGCTGAAATTAATACCATAGTTCCGCTTCTTGAGTTACAAGAGAAAGAAGACGAAGAAGGTATTGAAGGCGATGGCGATTTCACTATTGATGAAAAAGCCAAGCAAGTTCATTTAACTGAACGTGGTCAAATCAAAGTTGAAGAATTACTGATTGAACGTGGTTTGATAGCTGAGGGCGACTCGCTTTATTCTGCTGCGAGTATTACCCTGCTTAGCCATATTTATGCGGCATTACGTGCTCATAAGCTGTATCAAAAAGACATTGATTACGTTGTAAAAGAAAACGAAGTAATCATTGTTGATGAACACACTGGCCGTACAATGGAAGGGCGTCGTTGGTCTGAAGGTTTACATCAAGCTGTTGAAGCAAAAGAAAATGTAAAAATTCAAAACGAAAACCAAACGTTAGCGTCAATTACATTCCAAAACTACTTCCGTATTTACGATACCCTTGCAGGTATGACTGGTACTGCCGACACTGAAGCATTTGAGTTTCAGTCAATCTATGGTCTAGATACTGTTGTTATGCCAACTAATAAGCCGATGATCCGTGAAGATCGCGCTGATTTAGTTTACTTAACGCAAGAAGAAAAATACGAAGCCATTCTAATCGATATTAAAGATTGCCAAGAGCGCGGCCAGCCAGTATTGGTGGGTACGATTTCAATCGAAAGCTCTGAGTATTTATCGCAATTTTTACGTAAAGAAAAAATCAAGCACAACGTACTTAATGCTAAATTCCATGCCCAAGAAGCAGACATCGTTGCCGATGCTGGTTTACCAGGCACAGTAACAATCGCAACTAACATGGCCGGTCGTGGTACTGATATCGTGTTAGGCGGTAACTGGAATAGCGAAGTTGAAAAACTTGAAAACCCAACTGATGAGCAAATCAAAGCGATTAAAGAAGCGTGGCAAATTCGCCATGATGCAGTAATTGCTGCTGGTGGTTTACATATCATTGGTACTGAGCGTCACGAATCACGCCGTATCGATAACCAGTTACGTGGTCGTTCGGGTCGTCAAGGTGATGCCGGTTCAAGCCGTTTTTACCTATCGATGGATGACGCATTAATGCGTATCTTCGCTGGTGAACGCATGACTAATATGATGCGTAAACTAGGTATGCAACGTGGCGAAGCGATTGAGCATCCATGGGTTAACCGTGCCATTGAAAACGCGCAACGTAAAGTTGAAGCACGTAACTTTGATGTGCGTAAACAATTGCTTGAATACGATGATGTAGCAAATGACCAACGTCGTGTTGTTTATTCACAACGTAATGAGTTGCTTGAAGAAGGCGATATTTCAGAGACGATCACGGTTATTCGTGGCGACGTATTGGGTAACACTATTGACCAATACATTGCACCGCAAAGTCTAGCTGAAATGTGGGATATTCCGGGCCTTGAAGAGCGCTTAAAACAAGACTTCTTAATTGAGTTACCGATTACACAATGGTTAGCTGACGATAACAAACTTTACGAAGAAAAGTTACGTGAGCGTATTGAAGAGTCAGTTGAGCAAGCTTACAAACAGAAAGAGCAACAAGTTGGTGATTCTGTACTTCGTCAGTTTGAGAAAGCAATTATGCTACAAAGCCTGGATCAACATTGGAAAGATCACCTTGCTGCGATGGATCACCTTCGCCAAGGTATTCATTTACGTGGCTACGCGCAAAAGAATCCTAAGCAAGAGTACAAGCGTGAGTCGTTTGAATTGTTCTCTGAAATGCTTGAGAACCTGAAAATTGATGTCGTTAGTATTTTAAGTAAAGTACAAGTACGTGCTGAAGAAGATGTTGAAAAAATCGAAGAGCAACACCGCCAAAGTGAAAATGCTCCTCGCGAATATCAACATGAAGAAGTTGAGCACGTAGGCGGTGAAGCACCTCAAGGTGCAGTCGTAACATCACGCGCAGAGCCAAAAGTTGGCCGCAACGAACCTTGCCCGTGTGGCTCGGGTCAAAAGTTCAAACAGTGTTGTGGTAAGTTAAAATAACCAAATGTTATAATTAACAATTAAAAAGCGACGCCTGCGTCGCTTTTTTTGTTTGTAAGATTAAATATCAGGCGAGTAGCTTGCCACCGCGTTTTAAATGTGGTGTTTGTGCGTCAGCAAGCTCAACGCCTACGGTGTTAAATTTTATCTCGGTGTTAAATCACTTGTAGGCGAGTGGCTTGCCACCGCGATATTCAATATTGTATCGGTGTTTGTGCGTCAGCAAGCTCAACGCCTACGGTGTTAAATTTTATCTCGGTGTTAAATCACTTGTAGGCGAGTGGCTTGCCACCGCGATATTCAATATTGTTTCGGTGTTTTTGCGTCAGCAAGCTTAACGCCTACGGTGTTAAAGTTTATCTCGGTGTTAAATCACTTGTAGGCGAGTGGCTTGCCACCGCGATATTAAATGTGGCTCGGTGTTGGTGCGTCAGCAAGCTCAACGCCTACGGGTGTTGCATTTTACTCTGGTGTTTAATTAATTGCTTGTAAGCGCGGCTTTATGCCGCTCGGTTTTAATAAAGGTATTACGATGAATAAAAAAATTGTGCATGTAGCGGTTGGGGTTATCAAAGCAGATAACACACTATTTATCTGTAAGCGCCCTGACGATAAACATCAAGGTGGTTTGTGGGAGTTTCCGGGCGGCAAAGTAGAAGCTGGCGAAACCGTATTCGAAGCACTAAAGCGCGAGCTTCAAGAAGAAGTAGGTTTAACAATTAATAGTTCAAGCGAGCTGATGGTTATTGAGCATGATTATGGCGATAAATGTGTAAAACTCGACGTGCATTTAGTCACTGATTTTAGCGGCCAAGCCCATGGCGCAGAAGGTCAGCAAAGTGCATGGGTCGCGATTGATAAGTTAGACGATTACAATTTTCCTGCCGCCAACGTAGAAATTATCGAAAAAATAAAAGTGGATGTTTAAATTTACGTAGGCGAGTGGCTTGCCACCGCGTTTTAAAATGTGTTGTGGTGTTTTGCGTCAGCAAGCTTAACGCCTACGGGAGTTAAGTTGTACTTTGATGTTTAATTAATTACTTGTAGGCAAGTGGCTTGCCACCGCGTTTTAAAATGTGTTGTGGTGTTTTGCGTCAGCAAGCTTAACGCCTACGGGTGTTAAATTTTACTCTGGTGTCTAATTAATTACTTGTAGGCGAGTGGCTTGCCACCGC
>NZ_JACJEW010000096.1:0-3698 GCF_014164315.1 Pseudoalteromonas sp. SG44-1 | reverse complement strand
CAGCAAGCTTAACGCCTACGGGTGTTAAATTTTACTCTGGTGTCTAATTAATTACTTGTAGGCGAGTGGCTTGCCACCGCGTTTTAAATGTAGTGTTTGTGCGTCAGCAAGCTTAACGCCTACGGTGTTAAATTGTATTCTGGTGTTTAATTAATTGCTTGTAGGCGAGTGGCTTGCCACCGCGTTTTAAAATTCCGTGTTTGTTTATTAATAAAGCTCAATCTCTACTGGAGGGATCTCGATTAATTGCTATATTTACTTGTAGTTAATTGAGGGAAAGTAATGGTTGATACCAGTAAGCGGACTAAAGGGCGATGCTCGATAATTAATCATTATTACTCAGTTACAATTTGTACTGAAAATAGAATGCAGCTTTTTTGTGATTTTGATAGTAGCTGTTTAATTATGAGGGAGTTACATTTTTTTTCGCATTCGGGAAACCTTAAGACAATTTGTTTTTCATTAATGCCTGATCACTTGCATTGGCTATTTCAGCTTAGAGATACTGATGATTTATCCAAAGTTATTGGTCAATTTAAAAGTATTACTACGATTAAATTGAACCGTTATTTACTTTCTAGCGGAAAAATTTGGCAAGCTAACTTTTATGATCACAAGCTTAGATCTGATGAAGATTTACTTAACCAAGCTAGATATATAGTTGCAAACCCGCTCAGGGCTGGCTTAGTTAAAAGTGTGGGTGATTATCCATTTTGGAATTGTGTATATTTAAACTAATCCCAGTACATCTAATCTACTCTTTCGTAATATGCCACCGCGTTTTAAATGTGGTGTGGAGTTTGTGCGTCAGCAAGCTTAACGCCTACGGTGTTAAAGTTTATCTCGGTGTTAAATTCACTTTGATGTTTAATTAATTACTTGTAGGCGAGTGGCTTGCCACCGCGTTTTAAATGTGGCTCGGAGTTTGTGCGTCAGCAAGCTTAACGCCTACGGGTGTTAAATTTTACTTTGATGTTTTAATTAATTACTTGTAGGCGAGTGGCTTGCCACCGCGTTTCAAAATGTGGCGTGGTATTTTGCGTCAGCAAGCTCAACGCCTACGGGTGTTAAAGTTTGTCTCGGTGTTAAATTTACTTTGATGTCTAATTAATTACTTGTAGGCGAGTGGCTTGCCATCGCGATATTCAAAATTTGGTGTGGTATTTGTGCGTCAGCAAGCTTAACGCCTACGGTGTTAAATTTTACTTTGATGTTTAATCAATTGTAGGCGAGTGGCTTGCCACCGCATTTTAAATGTGGAACGGTGTTTGTGCGTCAGCAAGCTCAACGCCTACGGGTGTTAAGTTGTACTTTGATGTTTAATTAATCACTTGTAGGCGAGTGGCTTGCCACCGCGTTTCAAAATGTGGCGTGGTGTTGGTGCGTCAGCAAGCTCAACGCCTACTGTGTTAAAGTTTACTTTGATGTTTAATCACTTGTAGGCGAGTGGCTTGCCACCGCGTTTTGAAATGTGCTCTGGTGTTTTTGCGTCAGCAAGCTTAACGCCTACTAGGGAAGTGACTAGGTGCTAGGCTAGAACCTATCCCCTAAAACCTAGCTCCTATAGCTAGATCTGGCGGTTGAAACTGGTAAACTCAGCTTTATTAAACGTTAAAGCTGATTAAAAATGAAAAAACATCATCTAAGTTTAGTCGTCCTCGCGGGTGGCTTGGGCTCTCGTTTTGGTGGCAATAAACAAATCGCTGAGATTGCTGGGTTGGGTTGTACCATTATGGAGTTGAGTATTGCTGATGCTGTTGCCGCAGGAGTAACTCAGGTTGTATTAGTGATCAATCAGGCTGTGCGCAGCGAGATTGAGCAAGTGATTTTACCGCGCTTACCAATGGGGATTGATGTTGTGTTGGTTGAACAACGCATTGATTTAGTGCCAGAACAATTCCAATTACTTGCACAACAGCGAAGTAAGCCTTGGGGCACCGGGCATGCTTTATTATGCGCTAAAGATCATGTTCATAACCCCGCGATCGTCATCACAGCCGATGATTATTATGGCGCGTCGTCATTTTTATTACTCGCAGATCATTTTAAAAACCTGACTAGTTGGGCTATGGTGGGTTACCCTATTATTGATACTTTGTCAGAGCAAGGAGGGGTGAATAGAGGCGTATGCCAAGTTAAAAATAACCAATTAATTGATGTTGTTGAGTATTTAAATATTCAGCACGAGAACGGTCAAATAATGGGTGACAATCCGCAGGGGCTCCGTGAGAAAATTGCCGTGGATGCGTTGGCATCAATGAGTTTTTGGGCAATTACGCCAACATTTTTTGACCGCCTAGAAGCAGGCTTTGACGAGTTTCTGCAAAAGTATGACAACGGTGTCAAAATGGAGTATTATTTACCCGATCAAGTTCAACAAGCGATCACATCTAATCAACAAATAGTTACCATATATAGCGCAAAAGAGTCGTGGTATGGAGTGACTTATAAATCAGAATTACAGGATGTTACAGGTAAATTATATGAATTACGTCACGGATGAACTAGCCCCGATCTTGCCTTTTCCCGGGCACAACAATAGTGAAGTAAGTATGAAGTCAAATTCCATTGCGGTTTACTTGTCTGAGAGTTTTGGTCTTGGTAGTGAAAAAATCAGCATGAAGCCAATTGGTAGTGGTCACATAAATAGCACTATGCTATTAACTGCACCAAAAAAATCATTAGTTGTTCAAAAACTAAATACCGAGGTTTTTCCTGAACCAGATATGTTAGTTAAAAATGCTCGTTTAATTGAACGTCATTTAACTAAAAAACGTCAATTAGGCGAGTATGATTTAGCAATCATCCGCCATGTTCCTACAGTTGAAAATAACTATTTAGTTGATTGTGATAACGGTGTTTGGCGCGCACTCGAATTTATTGGCGGCAGTTATAGTGAAGATGTAGTTTTAAATACTTCACAAGCGCAAACTGCAGCCAATGCATTTGGTCAATTTGCTGTTGCTTTAGAAGATTTTGATGCCAAGCAACTACATCATGTTATTCCTGATTTTCATAATTTAGCGATGCGCGCTGAAAAGCTCAAAGCTGTGGTTGCAAAAGATCCACAGCAGCGCTTAGCCAGCTGCCAAGCTGACGTTGATTTTTGTTTCGCGCAATTTGGCTTAATTGATGAGCTTAAAGCATTGACGGGCATTGTACCGGTTCGACCATGTCATAATGATACTAAAATTAATAATATGCTGTTTTGTAATATATCAAATGATGCCAAAGCGGTGATTGATTTAGACACCTGTATGCCTGGTTATTGGTTATATGATTTTGGTGATATGGTGCGTACTTTTTGCTCTCCTGAACAAGAAGATTCAACGGATTTAGCTAATGTATGTGTGCGTGAAGAGATTTTTGCAGCGGTAGTCAAAGGTTATGTAGAGCCTTTGAAAGACTTGATTACCGAACAAGAAAAACAAAGCTTTTGGTTAGGCACTAAAGTAATGACCTTTATGATTGGCCTACGTTTTTTAACTGATTACATTGACGGTGATCATTATTTTTCAATCAAGCATGCTAACCATAACTTAGAACGTGCGCAAAATCAGTTCGCTTTATATCGTGATATTCTCGCAAAAAAAACCACGCTTAAAGCTATTTTAAGAGATGTGTGATTTTTTCAGTTAAAGGGCTAGGTTGTAGGTTTTAGGGGGAAGTGAAATATCTTCTCACTAACACTCACTAAC
>NZ_JACJEW010000095.1:0-8048 GCF_014164315.1 Pseudoalteromonas sp. SG44-1 | reverse complement strand
TTATTTGCAACTGGCAGTGATGTAGCTGCGGATTTTAGAGGTAAGTACCGCACTGAAACTGGCGCGTTTAAACAACTATTTAAACGCGGTTTAAATGATGTTCAAAGTGTGTTTAAAGAGCGTTTAAACCCTGCTATAGCGCTTAGTTACGCCCGCCGTGGTGATATCGCCTTAGTTGAATTTAAAGGTGAGTATGTGGGCGGCATAGTGACTGTAAACGCAGTGGTGTGTGTGGGTGAATATGGTTTAGTAACCCGACCAATGGACACAGTAAAAGCGGTCTACCCGTTGGAGCCGCGAAATGTCTAAGGTTATAGATACGGTTGTTAATGTTGTTGATACTGTTTTTGATTATACAGGGCTTGGCGCACTGTGGGATTCGTTAGCGCCGGACTTGCCAGAAAATGATTTAGCCACACTTGGCCAAGGGCTACAAAAAGGCATAGACCAACCAAGGCGTATTACTTTTGGCCGTGACCGTGTGGGCGGTGTTATTGCTCACCAAGCGGAAGTTGAAAAAGGCGATAAAAAATGGATGCAATTAATTGTACTCATTAACGGTGCGCCTATTGATGCCCTTGAAGAGATTTACATTGCTGATAAAAAGCTGAGTGATTACCCAAGTGAGAGTTGGGATTATTCGCTCAGCGATGGCCGCCAAACTACTGCAAACGCTAAAGCCGTGGCTAAAATGGCGGGCTGGACCAGTGAGCATGTGGGCTTTGGGCAAAGCTATATTTTTATAGAGATTGAAAATAACCGCGAAGTGTTTGAAGACGGCATTGGCGATATGGGCTTTTTAATACGCGGCGCTAGAGTGTGGGACCCACGGGATACAAGCCAAGACCCTGATGATGAAACCACCTGGCTTTGGAGTCAAAACGCCGTACTGTGCGCCCTGCACTATGTGCGGTTTTATGGCGCGTATGAAGTGCCCTTTAGCAGGTTGCCGTTGCAGTGGTGGATTGCGGCAATTAACGTGTGTGATGAAGACGCCGAGTTTACCGACGCTCAGGGTGTTGTTACCACTGAGCCGCGCTACACAACCAATGGCAGCTTTACATTTAGCACCAAACCAATTGATGTTTTAAACCAGTTAGAAGCCTGTTTTGCGGGTAAAATTTTTAGACAAATGGGCCAATGGTATGTGCGGGTAGGTGCATGGTATGGCAACCCGACGTATACAATTAACCAGGATGATGTACACGGCAATATTAAAATTAAATGGCATGCTGATTTACGCGACCGTGCCAATGTTGTTAGAGCCACATTTACCGACCCTGAGCAAAACTACGATCGTACAGACGCCCCGCCTGTTGTGTCTGCTGGGTATCAAACCATTGATAATCAGATATTAGAAAAGTCTATATCGCTGCCATTTGTACGCAGTAGCACCACTGCGCAGCGCCTAGCAACAATTTATTTAGAGCAAACACGCCTTGGCGAAATAGAGCTACCGCTTAAGCACAAAGGCTTAGCTGCTGCGGTTGGCCGTACTGTGCTTTTAAACTTACCCCGCGAGTCGATTAATAATAAAATTTACCGTGTAACCGAGCGCCGCTTTAGATTAGATGGCGGTGTAAGCTTGATGTGTGTTGAAGACGGCCCCGATTTATGGGCTGATAATTTAGTACCTGGTGCGCAGGATTTAACCCCAAATAGTGACTATTTGGTAGGCAAACCTCAGCCTGTTTTTGATGTACGGGTAACAATAGATGGTGATGGCAACGGTATAATCAAATGGAACCACCCGACCCCGCTTGCTGTGCATGAATACGATGTTAAGTTTATTAATACCGACGCCAACGAGCCGGTATTTAAAACCTCTGTTACGTATACACAAGTAACAATCCCTAATTTGCAGCTGGGAGAATACACCGCACGTATTAGCGCTAAAAACATTTTTGGCCAGCGCTCATTACTTGTTGCTGTGCAATTTAATGTACTAACCCCCACCTTGCCGACTGTGTATGTAACGGCTGATTATAACCAAATTACGCTCACTGCCGAGATTGCTGCAGCAGGCATTGGCACTGCATTTGAGTGGGAGTTTTTAGGCACTAACGCACAGCCACAAAGCGGCGAACGTGTGCTTGCACAAATTTATAATCGCATCGGTTTAAAAAGCGAAACCGACTATAAATTTAGAGTGCGCAGCGTAAATCACCTAGGCGAAAGTGATTGGGTGAATGTAACGGCCACCACGACTACAGTCGACTTAACCGAATATATTAATGAATTACCCCTTACAAAATTAAGCGCTGAGGCACAAACTTTAATTGCAGACATTAACGCGCAAGTAGACCGACTGCGCCCTGAGACTGAAAACAACTTACCCAGTTTAATTGCTAAAAACCTTGATGCAATCACCGGACTTGCTGAAAAAGTACAAGTAATTGACGCTGAAAATCCGAACAACTTACAGCAGCAACTAGCTGACTCAAACAGCAAAATAGCCGATTTAGAGCGCGTAACTGAGGTGTTAGACGAAACGGTTGATAGCAGCCTGCCCGCGCTGATTAAAATCAACAATATTGCCATTGAGCAACAGCGTTTAGCCCAGCAAAATATTGGTTTAAGTTTGCTAAACGTAACCAGTGCGTACACAAACTGGCGTAACGAATACGAGCGCCGCGCGTTTAATAACGAGCGCTTAATTGATGCGGCTGTGTATGTTGACCCTGACACTGGCACTATTGTAAACCGTGCTTTTGCCTACACAGATGAAAGTTTTAACAGCGCTACGCTAATGATTGACGGTGTGAACAGTAAAATTACGCTGGCGTCACAACAAATTGCGCAATCTCAAAATCGTATAAGTCAGGCAGAAGCGCAGCTTATTGTACAAGCTGCACAAATCAACCAAAAAGCCACGTTTGCAGAGGTTGAGGGACAAATAGCCGGTGCATTAGCCGCGCTACAGCCTGCGTATAGCTGGCAGTTTAATACGGGTAATGAAGGGTTTGATCCAGATAGCCACCACGCAACCGGCTATATTGTTGCCACGGCGCAAATTAGCAGCCCAACAATCAGCTATAACGCGGCTGAAAACCCGATGTTTCGCCTGCGCGTGCGTAAGCATGCGGGCACAACCTGGCGCGGCGATATCAAATTTAATGGTGGTACCACTACCTTACATTTGCCATCGCCAACGGGCACAGATTTTGAGACCTTAACGCTCGATGCTACGGGCGCAGCGGGCTACACGGGCACGATTACCAGTTTAGAGTTTGACCTTGGCGCGTGTGATATCGACTTTATCGAGGTGGGTAAACGCGGTGCAAACGATTTAGCCCTTGCTGATATTACCGCCCGCACCACTGAGCTTGAGCAAGACATTAATGCCGCAACGGGCATCATGGCCCAGTATGCAACAACCGCTTGGGTTAATGCGCTGGGCTATCAAACCCAAAGTAACGTACAAACGCTTATAGATTCGTTTAATACTCAGTACAGCATTGCCGCTACGCTGCAAGAGTTTAACGACCAAGACATCATCGTAAAAGCCAACGCTGCTCAAACGTGGATCGACGGAGCAAACGCAACTATACGCGACCAAGTAACCAGCATTTTAAACAGTGACGATGGTGTAAACCAGCGCATTAGCACCGCTGAACAAAGCATTGATGCCATCGCTGGCGAAATAAGCCAAAGCGTTACACAAGTAAGGGGCCTAGAAATTGATGTTAAAGGGTTAGGCTTAAATGAGGTTATTGCAGCATACAACAAAATGCAGCAAGACAAAGAGCTAGCAGAGCAAAGCTTTAGCCTAGCTGCCGCGAATCAAAAACTAACGGCCGTTACTAATGATATTGAGTCACTCGCAACGCAAACGCTGGAATTAGCAGGCTTATACGGTCAAAACGCCGCATTTTTAACGAGTTTAAACCAAGCATTTGCTAACGAACGTACAGCCCGTACAACTACTGAACGTGAGCTAAGAGCCGAAATTATCAACGAGGGTACGCGTTCTGTTGCTCAAGCCAACGAGCGCTTAGAGGCGGTTGTTGGTTACTGCATTGATGCCGATGGTAATAAAGTTGATGAAGTTGACGCCCTAGCCTGTATTGCCGCTGGGCATGAATGGATAGCAGGCCCATTAGTTGAGTTAATAAATAATTACACTGCCGTATTTGTTGCAGCACAAGGCTATCAAACTGCGGCTAACGTACAGCAGTTTATTAGCACGTTTGATGGCCAGTACGGCATAACAGCGACTATTCAACAGATTAACGACGAGGGAATAATTACTGCCGCAAAAGAGGCGCAGCAATGGATTAACGCGGCTGAGGGCACTATTACAAACTTGATCACCCAGTTTGTTGCTCAACCCGATGGTATCAACGAATCTATTGCACTTGCTGAGGAAAGCATACGAGCCAATGCGGATGATATTCAAAATGAAGCGACAGCTCGCCAACAGTTATCAGTGCGTATGGGTGAGGCCGAATCTGATTTAATATCCCTTGACGAAGCCATTGTAAACGAACAGCAAGCACGTGCAAGCATGGGCGCACAGCTACGCATTGAATTTCAAACGCAAGATTTGGCTATGCTTGCCACTGCTAACGAGTTTACCCGCGCAGTAACCGGCTATTGCGTAGATGAAAACGGCGAACGTGTTGATCAAGACGATGCCGTGCAATGTGAGCTAGACGGCCATACTTGGGTAGATGGCCCAGCCGTGCAACGCGCCGTTGAAATTGGGGCAGCATGGGTAACGCTGCAAGGCTATCAAACACAAAGTAACGTAAGCCAACTACTTGATACATTTAATGCCACGTATCAAATAAGTGCAACACTGCAAGAGTTTGATGACAACGGCACTTTGCAAAAAGCCAATAACGCGCAGCAGTTTATTAATGCTGCAGAGGGTTATATTGAAAACCAGATCACGTTATTTAACGATAAAGAAAACGGCGTAAACGCTACCTTTGCGAATGTAAAACAACGTTTAGATGCCGCAGAAGGCGCAGTAACGACTAGCATTTTACAAATTCAAGGGCTAGAGCTTGGGCAACAAGCGAAAGGCTTGAATGATGTAATTGCTGCGTACAATCAATTTAAGCAAGACCAGGACTTAGCAACGCTCAATGTTAAAGCGTCACTCGCAAACGAAAAGCTGCAAGCGCAAACAACAGACATTGAAAGCTTGGCTCTGCAGCAGCTTGAGTTAGCCGCCATTTTTAATAGTAACAACGCTATTATTACGTCACTAAACAAAGCCGTTGCTAATCAATATCAATCAAGCGTAATACGTGATCAGCGTTATCAAGCCACATTTGATAACGTAACAGCGCGTTTTAGTGATGTTACTACTGCCCTTGCGAGCATTGATGAAGCCAACACCTTACGTGATATTGAGTTTGAATCGTTCGTTGCCGACACAATCGCCAGCTTTGACGAAGTAAGCGAAACATTTGCAAGTCAAAACCAAGCATTCAGCACGTTGCAGCAAACGCTTACAAGCAAAATTGAAAATGACACTGAGGCCGCTAAAAATACGGCCATTTCCACTGCGCAACAGTACACCCGTACTGCAGTTGGTTATTGCGTAAATGCAGAGGGTCAAATCACCAGCGAAAATGACGCGGTACAATGTGTTGCCGATGGTGGCTCGTGGGTTAATGGCCCCCTTGCTGAGTTTATCGCTAACATGCAAATTACAGATGGCGAAAGCACGGCAAGCATTAAACAGCTACGCCAACTTTTTACCACTGTAGATGGCAAACTCGTTGCCCGTGGTGGTTGGACGCTCGATAATAACGGTCGTGTGACGGGTGTTGCTGGCTATAACGATGGTGAAATTGCCAGCCTTGATTTAGTGGGTGACATCATTCGCCAGGGCGTTATGGTTGGCGACACGTTTGTGCCAACGTCTTACGTTGATAACTCTGATCCGCTAAACCCAGTACACATATTTAAAGGCCGTTTAGTACTGGGCGATGGCCACCAAGTTAGCTCACTAGATGACATTAAAGCGCAAGATGGCGCGGACGGAAAAACTCGTTATGTTGAGTATGTTTATAGTGTGACTGGCTCAAGTGGCTGGCATTCAGAATACACCTCGGGAGACCTTTACCGACGTGAGCGCACAATTGAAGACGGCACCGCGATCACATCATGGTCAAACGCCGCGCGTTTAACGGGGTTAAAAGGTGACAAAGGCGACACACCAACAATCACAACGAACCCTGACGGCTCTTACACAATTACCAACGGCGCAGACACAATCACCATTAAAGATGGCGTGGACGGTGATGCAGCCCCCATACCAACAGTGACAGATAACGGTAACGGTACCCACACAGTTAACGACGGCGCGGGTAATAGCATTGTTATAGCCGACGGTAACAACGGCGTAGATGGTGCGAATGCTTTTACTCTTAATGCTGTAAACGCCAATGCAGTAAAAACGGGTAACAGTGTTACTAAGGTTGCCGGATCATTAGGCTGGGATGCTGGTGCTCAGAGTGTTATGAAATACAAAGCATGTGCTGTATCTGCGACGTTAAATGATAGCCGCCATACTATTTTTGGGCTTAGCCAAACAGCCAACACGTTGGGTGGTTATGAGCACATTAACTATGCACTTTACGGTGATCAAGGTTCAATTAGTATCTATGAATCGGGTACGTATGTTGGCTTTTTTGGCAGTTATACCAGCTCAGATAATCTAACTGTTGAGTGCGATGGTGAGCACGTACATTATTACAAAAATGGCGTGGTTTTTTATTCATCAATCACGGTACCAAGTGGTGTTTACGGTTTTGATTGTAGTATTTATCAAGTAGGTACAGAGCTTACTAACATTGCATTTACTCAATTGGGTTTAGCGGGTTACAGCCCAATAAAAGGCATTGATTATTTTGATGGAAATGACGGCAGCTTTGTTAGTTTTATTTACATTGCGGCTCAGTCAGTGCCCGCAAAACCAAGCGGCGGCAGTTTTAATGGCACTGTAGAGCAAATACCGCAGTACTGGAGCGACACTCCCGTGTATGTCGCGGGTTATGTCACGTATGTATCAAAAGCGCGTTATGTATCAAACGGAAATGCATGGGTTAATCAAGGGTGGAGCAACCCTACCCCTTACATTATAAAAGGCACGGATGGTTCCAGCGGTAGCCGTGGCGCTGGCCGTTACACCGTCGCTACGTCAAACGGTGCATGGTCTGACGCGACAGCAAACAGCGCAGTACCGAGTAACTCCCCCGTTATTGATGACATAGTAACAATCTATAAAACCAGTGATCCGAGTATTGAAAACACTAAAAAATACAATGGTTCAACTTGGGTTGGTTATACGCTGTTAGTCAATGGCAATGCATTAATAAAAGGCTCAGTTGATGGTGAGTCATTTAGAGCCTCCACTCAGATTACATCACCACGTATTATTGGCGGTGAAATAGCAATCACAGAACCAAGCTCAGATTATTTGGATATAGTTGGTCGTTCAACTGCTTTTGGCACAAGCGCAGACTTAATATCGTGGTACGGGCCAAAAATAAACGGCGTTACGTGGAACAGCACTACACAACTGCCAATTTACGCAGGCATGAGTAAGAGCAATGCGGTTAGCTATAAAACCAATAGCGGTAGCTTTTATTTTGGCGGTACTTTCCAAGCGGGTATTTTGTCTATATCGCGCCAAGCAACCAACACATCAGGGCTGCTTAATGTATCAACAGGCCCCTTTACAATACCAGGAGGCACAACAGCAATAACTATTGCAGCAAGTGTTTCGGCTCAAGGTAGCGGGATGGGCGCAGGCATCTGCCCTGCAAATCAATACAAACCCAATTCAATAATAGATATAGAGAGATTTATCGGGGGGACGTGGCAATCAATCGCAGGCAATAACGCGATGGGCACAGCTAACTGCATACAAGAAGGGTCAGAAATGATTCTTTCAGTTTCCGCTGGAGTATCTGCAAATACAAATCTAGCAGTCAGTGCTGGACAGTCATTACAGCTTAGGGCTGTGGCTAATACTGTTGCATTTCCGTACACCGAAGACGGGGTGCCAATAGCTGGCTCACGCTCTG
>NZ_JACJEW010000094.1:0-8332 GCF_014164315.1 Pseudoalteromonas sp. SG44-1 | reverse complement strand
TTTAGCTCTGTTGTTTTTAAGCGATTCATAAGATCACAAAACACCATGAATGTTCCCTCGCTTCCCACATTTTTTAATACTATTAGTTCATTGATATATAAAGGCTAATTCTGGGGATACTTTAGATCAAGCACGATATCTGCAACTTTCTCACCTTCAGCGAAGTTGCTAAACCAGTCACGTATATCCCCCTCGTTGGCAGTTAAAACGTAATCTATGCCATCTTGTGTAAATGTTGCGATGCCATCAGGTTGATACATACCCACTACGTTTGCGCGGGTTTGTAGTTTGATCATATTATCTTTATCACTGGCATCTATTTCATTGCCAGCCATACCATAATCTTTAAAGCCCAGCGGAAAAATATCAGTGATAGTTTTCGTGGTTAAGTCTATTTTTGCAAGGCCGTTATTCTCTTGCAATGACACCCATGCAGTGCTTGAATCAGCTGATACGGCGACATACTCAGGCTCAACGTCTGCAGCTAAATCTGCACCTTTACCAAATACTCGGAAGCCTTTGCTTTCAAGAGCCGCTTCTTGATCATTAAATGATGTGAAATTTAATGTAGTTGCAGCACCCACATGCATAGGAGTTTTGAAGTTTTTACGTCCAGGGCTGGCATAAAGTTGTGGCGCATTCTCATCAACAAGCTCTATAAATTCCATACCATCAGGAAAACGGCCATAACTATTAACATGGAAGTCGCCATAACTGACTTGTTGATGCACTTGGCCTTGGTATTTTAGTTTAATGGTTTCGCCTTTGCCTAAGCCAAAGTCTTCATTATTATTTAAAATAGCCGTTGCGGGTGCACCGTTAGGTAACTGAGCACCCGTAACTAAATTCGGCAATAATACAATAAAGCCGTGGCCAGGAATTTCTGTACCTGCAGGGATAGTTAAACCCGCTTGGTTATTCGCTTCACGGTCTAAATCAACTAACTCCCACTCATTAGCTGCAAAAACAAATGGTTCAGAAGATGTGTTGTACAGCTCAACAAAATCAAAATCGGCGTCATCACGGCCTTTTGAAACCACTTCATTGATCACAATATTAGCGGCAGTTGCACCATCAACCGGCGCTGGTAATTTATTGGCAGCACCAGGCGTTGGCGCGAGCGCTTCATCTTGAGTGTGCCAATTACCACCATCTGGTAAACGCCCCCATGTAGACACATGGCTACCATCACTCCAATGTGCGCTATCTACAATTTGATTGTTGTGCACCAGTAATGCGGTGTCGCCTTTACCTAAACCAAAATCAGTATCGCCAGCAATGGCAACTAAAGTATCTGTTGGTGCATCAAATGGAATGCTAGTTTGATCTGTGGCAATCACTAAAAACCCACCTGCGGCGATGGTTGTACCTTGTGGAATTTTAATGCCCGGCTCTTTATCAATCTCAAAGCCTTTTAAATCATTTACTGCCCAATTAGCGTCACTAAAGGTAAATGCTTGTTCAGAGTTATTAAACAACTCAATAAAATCATAACCGCCTTCATTTGAACGCACCTCGTTGATCACCACTTGCCCTGCTGATGGTGTCTCAGTAATTTGGCTAAATGTTGCAGTAACCTCTTTATGGTTATTCATTGTAAGAGTTAAAGAAGTCGCGCTATAGTCTGCATTACCAATATCGCCAGACCATGAAACAAATTTATATCCTTGTGCAGCCTGAGCGTTTAGCATAACAATAGCACCTTGCTCATAATCAGCACGCTCTGGACTTATTACTACGTTTCCAGCACTTTGCTCTGTGATATTTAATATCAGTTGGTAACGCTAAGGCTCTAAATCATTATCATCATCTGCTAGATCACAGCCACTTAATAGACCTAGCATTAATAAGCTGCCTACTATCGGTTTCAATTTCATCACATTTCCTTGGTATCGTTTTAGTTTTAATTAATCACGATACCCTAAAGCGTAATATTGACAGCTAGATGTAATTATCATGTCAATGGGATGACATTGCGAACGAGAATAAACTATAAGATCATGATTTAATTTATAATTCACCTCACTCTAAATAACCAAAATTCAGACGTACAGGTAGTAATTTCCAACTCTAACTACGTTGAATTTACTTGCCGTTGCTCTCTAACTAATAGCTGTAGTGATGTACTGAATATCAGGTTGTAACTCTGCGCAATAGAAAAAATTTATAAAATGCTTAAAATTGTGAGGGGCACTTTTTGGCATAAAAAGCGCAGCACAATCCGCGCTTTCAATTTACTCTGATACAGAAGGTTCAGTATTTGCTTGAGCATCGTTTGCAGGAGCTTCGTCAGTTAACAAGTATTTATCCAGCCATTGCTCTTGCTCCCAAAGCACATGCAGTAAACCCTTACGAGCACGATAACCATGAGCTTCGTAAGGTAACATCACTAAACGCGCTTCTTTACCTAAATGAGCAAGGTTTTAGGCTTAACGCACTCTGGTGCGGTTAGATTAATAAATACGCTTGAAAAAGAAGAGCTTGTAAAGAGGCGTAAATCGGTAAAGGATGCTCGCTCTGTTGTTTTATACGTAACTGATAAAGGAAGTCAAAGGGTTAAACGAGTACTAAACAGCCGAGAAACAGCCACCTCTAAAATACTAAATAGCTTTAATGATGAACAAAAACAAAGCTTTTTAAGCTTGATAGAACTAGCGCTTAGCAGCATAACAAGCGAGCAGATAAAAGCCCGTAAAATATGCAAACTATGTAACGAAGGTGTATGTAGAAAGCGTGGTTGCCCAGTAGAAAATGCAATTAAATAAAGTACACCCCACTTAAAAACTTATCCAATAAGTTAAAGAATGATAACAGCCACTTTAGTCGTTTTTCTTACATGAAATTAGGTAAAGATGGATTCGATTATAGTTATAAAATTCATGCATCTTTTTAAATTGTAAAGGTATTCCCCCCTTGTACCTTTTTTAAAATAAGAAAAAAGAACCGTTTTAATGAGAGTTTTAGCTATAAGGTTGACCCATCTAGTTACAAGTGTTAAAAAGTGAAAATGAACACTAACTTAATAAAGGAATAATTGTATGATAAAGGGAATAAAAATCGCTTTAGTATCAAGTGTAATGCTCTCTGGCTGTGTAGTTACTGAAACTATTAATGGAGGTATTGCTAGTTTAAATAACTCTTTCACAACTGCTGAATTACCTATTACATACACAAAAGCGGCTAAAGAAAGTGGCACTGAGAAAATGAAGCGTCTTGCAGTTATTTCAAATAACAGAAACGCATCTACAGGTATAATTGAAACAAACCTTTCAAATATTCGTGTGAATGGCCAACCTTACTTTACCTTTGTTGATAAAGCTTCTCTTAGTAAAATTATAGAACAACAACGGTTTAATGAAAGTGATATCAGTAACTCAAAAAACAGAACCCGCCTAGGTAAACTTACAGGCGCAGATACACTTATCACTGCTGACTACACTGCTGATGTAGATACCTCTACTTACTACGAAAAAGACAGTGAATGTATACAAAAAGGTGATAAATGGTACAAGTGTGAGAAGTCTAGAGAAATAACCATTAAGTGCTCAGAAAAAATTGCGAAAGTAAATTTTAAACCTAAGGCTGTATCTGTAGAAACAGGGCAAATTGTTTTTACTAAACAATATTCACGCCTATCAAGTAGTAAAGTATGTAAAGGTGACGACCCTCATCCATCTGACTCTGTATTACGAGGCAGAGCACTTGCCGCTGTAATAGAAGAATTAAAACAAGATGTTGCACCACACCAAGTGACTAAAAATGTAAAGTTGATGGAATCTGATGATTCAGATTTAACTGATAAAGCAGAAGAGTTATTAGACCTCGCTGTTGAATTTGCAGAAAAAGACATGCCTGACCACGCCTGCAAAACCTTTGCAAAAGCTCAAAGTCAGTATTCAGAGTCACTGGCTATAAACTACAACAATGGTGTGTGTGCAGAAAGAGCGAATGATTTAGAATTAGCAAAAGCATATTATGAAAAAGCGAGCAACTTAACATTAGACGTTGACGAACTTAAGTTTGTTATTGAAGGCCAAACACGGCTTGTCGAGCGTGAATCGGATAACGCAAAGCTAACTCTAGCAACAACTTCAAACCGTTTGTAATTTAAGTTAAGGCCTACCACTTTTGTGTTAGGCCTTATTGCTGTTGGTAAAACTATGACTACTAGAACATCCTCACTACTATTAGCGGCAATAGCGCTAAGTCCTTTCCTTACTAATGCAGCATCACATTGTAGTTGCAGCTCATACTATGCAAAGAATGCCCAGCCTAAGTGGGTAGGAATAGATATTGTTGATGATGAAAAATTAGCTAGTTCAGGCTCTTCACAATGCTCTGGTTTAAAAACAATTGATGAACGTCGGTCAGCTAAAAATGCGCGTGAAGAGCTCGCAAAATTACTAAATACTGATATTTCAGTGAAAGAAATAATTAAAAACACCTCGTCAAGCACAGTAAGCCATTCTGATTACAAATCGGTGATTGAGTCTCAAACCAATCAGCTATTAAAAAGCGCAAAAGTATATGATCGTTATGTAGACCCTATTAACTGTACTGTATATGCAGCTATTTCAATTAGTAAAGCCGATCTTGAAGAAGGCCAACAAGAAAAAATAAAACAACAACAAGCAATGCTAGGCGCAAAAAATAGTTGCTTAAAAGTAACGGGCGAAAATAGCTCTCAACTTACAGAGTTACTCACTGAGCAACTTTTACAGCATGGATATAAATTAACAAACTCGGCTTGCGAAGTGACCTATTTAGTTAAAAACTCGATAATAAAAGCACAAAGTAAACTTGTAATTACACAGTTAAAACTTCAAATAGATACACAAAGCAAAAAGTCTATTTGGCAACAACGTTTTGAAGGAAAAGGTTTGAGCTACTCTAAACGCTCAAAAACCGAGTTAATTCATTTAGCCAATCAAGACAGCACAACTAATTTAATAAATAGCATTGTAAAGTTAAAAAATACTGCTATCAATTCTTATTAGCGATTATATTAAGCCATATTTTAAACAGTTATATTTAACACTGATAAACTATATTTTAAGGATGAAAATGTCTGTAGGAAATAACTTAGAGCCTGAGGCTAACACTGAAGAAAATAAATCTTTGTTAGCTAAATTGAAAGGTTACTTTATTTTACTTATGGTTACTTTAATGGGTCTTGGAAATTGGGCCGATAGTAAAGCACTCATAATTGAAGGGTACAACGGATTCATTACTCACTTTACGAACCAAATCGAAGAAAAAAAGATTACTGCGCTAGATATTGGCAACTACTTACCTTACGCTGAAAAAAAAATTGGTATTCCGCAAGTAATTAAAACATCATCTTTGAATACTGATTACGAATATAGGTATTACAAAAATACGAAATATTTACTTACACTTATTAATAAAAATACTCGTATAGTCGGCATCGCCGTACATAGTTTAAAATACGATAAATCTATGGTACCGGAATTTACACCCTTAATACCTTTTAATAAAAAAATGCTCAGAGTTAATAGTCTAAGCGATGTTATAAAATCAAGTAACGAATTTTATTTTGATTCTCATAATATTAAATATTATATGCAGTCAAAACAGTTAAATGCTCAAGGTATGTTTTTGAACCTTAGCGTTGGCTTTAGTAACTACGCACCATTACTTGATGAAACGCAAAAAGCTTTATTTAAACTTGATGAGTTAATGCTTACTCAAGATGACGAAAAAGCCTTAGCTAAAACAACCGAGATACTTGCTAACACTGCGGCTACATTTTATGCAGTATCTGAGCTATCTAGTGAATACATCTCTGATTCATTACTGACAACGTATGAATTTAACGCTTATTTTTAAGGATAAAAAATGCGTCACACTTTATTATTTTTTGCTTTATTTAGTGCTTACAGCGGGGCTACCACGCCGACGTTCGAAGAATTTAAAAAACAGCAACTTGCAAAACAAACCACTTTTAAAAACGATCATCAGTTGGAATATCAAGCATTCAGACAAGCATATCTCGAGGAATACGATAAATTTAGAGATAGATTATTGCAAAACTGGTCAAGACCTGTACAAAGCTCATTATTAGAACGTGTTGAATATAGTGCGGATAAAAAAACACGTATTATTATTGATGAACAAAATTCGACCGTGACTGTACAAACACTTGAAGGCTCAAATGAAACAGGACTAAAAGCGACTTCTCAAGAAGAAGCATTAACAACAAATCAATTGTTAAATAATGTTAAATTATCGCCGGTTTTAACTGATATTTTTAAAGACCCTAGCTTACTCGATAAAGCAGTAAAAACAGCAAAAGTTGATATAAAAGCACAGCCAGACAAACATGAAAGCGAAGTCGCATTAATTAATGAAATTACTTCTCAACACGAGCAATCATTGAGTAGTTTAGATAAAAACGAGCAATTACCTAAAGCACAAATTGATATCCAAAAAGAGCAGCTTACCAAAGAAAAAGAACAACGTATTAGTAATTTAAATAATGCGCTAAAAAAAACAAAAGAGCAAAACCTTACCTACAAACGCATTAAGTCGCATACTTTCGCTCTACCCGATACTTATTTACAAAAAAAAGTAGCGCCTTTTGTTACTTATTATAGCCAGTTTTCTAAAGATCAATTATCTTTACTATTAGCTATTTCACATGCTGAGTCGTCATTTGATCCTAATGCAAAATCGCATATTCCAGCATTTGGATTAATGCAAATAGTGCCAAACTCAGCAGGCTTAGATGTTGCTCGCAGACAATTTAAAAAGGATATAGCTCCTACAGCTAAAGAATTATTCGACCCAAAAACTAATATAACTTACGGTGCTGGGTACTTAGACATTTTAACGACTCGATATTTGCGCAAAATTAATAATCCCATAAGCCGAAGATATTGTGCCATTGCAGCTTATAATACTGGCGCTGGTAACGTAGCTAAAGCATTTAACTTAAATAGAAGTACGAATATAAATAAAGCGGTAGCCTTAATAAACCAATTAGATAGCGAAGGTGTATACGCACAACTTATAAATAATTTACCGTACGACGAAACAAAAAAGTACTTACAAAAGGTAAGTAAATTAGATATTCAATATCAAAAAAACTTAGAACAATGGAACCTTAACAATAAGGAAGTAAATCATGCGAAATAAACTTTTAATATTGGCAGTTGCTGGAGTTATTACAGCATGTGGTACAACACCACAAAAGTCTCAACCTCTTGCTGAAAACGATTCTGTTCCAAGCTGGGTTTTACAACCTACAGCACCCGAGGGCGGTTTGGCTTCATCTAGCTGTGTAGTATGGACGGGCAATATGGCTGCAAGTAGAGCACAAGCTATTGCCAATGCACGTGCCGATCTAGTAACTCAAATTAGTGCTAAAGCGCAAGTAATGGATACACTAATAAACAAACAAACCCAACAGCAAGACTCAACGACGACTAATTCATCATTTACGCAAATAAGTAAACAGGTAGCTGAGCAAAGCTTAGTAGGGGCTATTGCTAAAGAAATTGGTTTTGCTCGCTTAGATGGAAAGAAACAGTTATGTGCGCTTGTAACTATGGAAAATACTAAGCCTTTATTTGATAAATTAATCGAAACGTCAGGAAAGAATTTAAGCCCTAATGATGAAGATATGCTTTACCGTGAATTCAAATTAAAAACAACAACTGATGAGCTTAAAGCGCTAGATAAATAAGCGTTTTATAACAGCCCTAATATAAGTTAGGGTTGTTATATTAATTAAATAACTACAATAAATTACCCTAGTATTAACCAAACCCCCACTAGCACCATTAAACTCCTAAGAGATCCCCAAAAATAATCTTTAATTTTCAATCGCATCACTCACATCCATATTTTTCCAATCGAGTTTCACTACCACTTGCACGAAATAGGCTAGCCCTTCCAAATAATCTCGCCGGTGCAGTTTAATGGACTGTTTTTTGAAGTATCGCAGCCCAACAAATGCCCATGACACTACTCGCCTGCTTTTGCTTGAGTTAGCTTGAAAAGATCCTGTCTTTCCTGCTTTGTCTATCACTGCACCCAGCATCATTGAGAACCAATGCACCAGTGTTGCGAGCAGTAAAAGTATGTCTAATCGGTAGAGTTTGTTCGTTCTGTGCAGATCTGAGCCTAAGCCGAACCTAACACTTTTTTGATCTCGAAATCCGGCTTCTATCTGCATTCTCATGCCATATAATTTGAGCACTTTTTCGAGAAAGTGGTGCCTTTTTGGAAGTGAAGAAACGAGTAGCCAAGGCTCCTTATAACCACGTTTTTTATCTCTTTTTAATAACTTATGCCCTTTGCCAACCAG
>NZ_JACJEW010000093.1:0-8457 GCF_014164315.1 Pseudoalteromonas sp. SG44-1 | reverse complement strand
ACATCTCGCAAACTTAAACCTAGACATCTCGTAAACTCAAACCTAGACATCTCGAAAAACTAGCTTTTAGTAAAGAGATAGGAGTATGATCGAATCAGTAAAACACAATTAGGGGAGCGCAGTAATGAGGAAAAGAGAGATACTATATTCAGACATTATACTGCATCGATTTGATCTACTTCGACAAATCGAAACCATCGGTAGAGCTAGAAAAATAAAGGTGGAACACTCTTGGAAGCAGCTTATATCAGCCTCTTGTCTTGAAAATTGTGAAGCTGTTACTCACCACCTCTCTAACGAGCAAGTTATTGAAGCTTTGGCTTCTACCTCGGACACCAAACCAGAGCAGGTAGAAGCGACTTTAAAGAGTTTACATGAGTTCATAGATAAACTAAATGTTTACATATACGACACATGGAAAGGCCATTGTCGAAAAGTTAGATCTCGTGAAGGGAAAAAAACAATCACTGTAGAGCACTCTCTCTTGAATAAGATAAACTCATACCTAGAGACTTGCCATCAAAAAAAATTTAATCCTATCACTATAAGCAAAGAAGAATTTCAAACAGCAATAGAGACACTCTTACTTGATGCAGAAAGAACAAAAAATAAAAAACCCAAAATTCACTTCAAAAAATAAAATCAGTATAAGCGAAGCTAGAAAAGACAAATGAGTCAACCTTGCGATTTAAGTGCTGTATTTGCTACTTTTTAAGCTTGAATGGGTCTAATAGGATCTGGTGGTGTTTTTTCAGCCACCTACTGAAACTTCAAGGTTGAACTTGAGTAATATTAGAATCGAATCCGCGACTACCTCAACCTGTTTAAAATATACTGATTACATACATAAAAGCATTTACCCCAGCAATGATATTAAGACTGTGCTAGTCATTTAGCCAGTTTATCCAAAACAAAGGGTATCCTTGAAAGAAAACACCTTGATGAAATGATATATGTAGTCATATTGAATAATGCAAATTCAGAGTAAGAATTAGCCTTGTCACAATAGTTAAGCACTTTGAATATCAATCAGGTAACATGCCAGTAACTTGTTAACTGGTGCAATTCAGTAGCTATATAATGAGCTGCTAAATTTTATTCCTCTTTAGAACCAGCTATAAAAACCAACAAAGTACCCATTTAATATACCTTAAATCCTTCAACCACTCTACTTAGCTTAGCTATTGGAGCTGTATGGTGAGTATAGTTATCCGTTATTCCTCCATTAGAAAGCTCATGCCCAACGATCTGCTGAAGTATATAAAGTTCAACAGGTTCTAAGCTTTCATTTCTAATTTTTGTAATAAATGAATGCCGGAAACTATGGAAAGAACGTATGTGGGCTAGCTCTGTTGTTGAACTAACATTCATTTTTTCCATTAATCGACCAAACCAAGCCGTGATTGTATTTCTATTTTCAATTCCATCAAGCAACCGACCTTTATTCTTACTTATTAAATCTAGAAAGCCATATTCAATTAGTTTTGAGTGTACAGGTATCCGCCTACGAGCATTTTCTGTTTTGATTTGTTGAGACTCATGCTCATCAGTAATTAATATGTAAAAAAGATTACTATCTGAATCTTGTTTAATATCAGCCCCTCGCAATTGAAACAGCTCCCCCCGCCTAGCACCTGTATATATTGCTAATAAGAGGCTCCATTTTTTCCAGCTAGTCTCTTCTGTTAATGCATATGCTTCAAAGCTTTTTAGTTCCGTATTCGTAAATGGCCCGCGTTTATTTTGTGTGAAATCTCGCTTTATCCTACACGGCGTTTTCTCTATATAGCCAATAGTATCTTTTCCAGCAAAAGAAAATACACTTTGCAGCCATTTGTAATAACCTTGAACCGATTTAGGAGTAATTCTTTTATCATCTGGAACCTCAGCTGTAACTCTATCCTGCATAGTCATTTTATTGTAAGGAGTGACGTTCATTTTTGGTAGATCAAAACATTGATCAATAAAAAGCCCTATATCTCTGGGTTCATATAAATCTATAGCTTTGTCCTCAGTAAGTATTGACCACACTTCATAAAAACGAGCATAGTCTTTTTGAATTTTTTCGCTTAAATTCTGTTTCTTAACCTTAAAAGTTAAGAATTCTTGGTAAACTTGACTAAATAGCTTTGAGTTGTTTTCTAAAACAGGGTTCGCAGCAGCAGGCGATATAACAGAGTGAGTGTTAAAACTACTCTGTATGATATGTTCAAGCTCTCTAATTTTAACGGCATCTTTATTAAAAACAGCCTCTGTTAACTGCTTAAGAAAAACGTCAGAGTTACTTAGCTTTTCATGGAATATCTGATAATTAATTACACTTAGTGGCGTTTCAAACCCATATTTATTGGCTAAGTAATCAATTCTAGGAATTTTGTCCTCAAATTGAGTGCTTGTACCACTGTAATAGAGTTCATCATCACTCAGAAGCTCGTCATCACTCAGAAGCTCGTCATCATCTTCATATTCTTCACCACTATTAAAAAGATGCATCATTTTAGCAATGTGACGTATCTCAATATCTAGAGCTGGGTTGTCTGATGCATTTTTTACACTTTGCTTATCTATTAGTGTAAGGAACTTATAACTATATAGAACTAGACTAAGCAACTCAGGATCATTCCCCACTGATTCATCAGTGTATATATCAGCTAAATTATCATACTTTTTACAAAGTTTAGAAAAGGCCACTCTTGTTTTGGCGCTAATAGTCCTAATATTTGGATTATTTGATGTATCTGAAGTGAGGTGTACGCGACTTAGGGCATTAGTAACCTGAATACTATCTCTATAAGCTACTTCTTCTGAAGTTAATATTTGGTCAATATGATAATACTCTAGTTGTTTTTTCATCTTCAATTTAATCGTAATAATTGCTTGTTCTTTAGTGAGTTTATCAGAGATTTTAAGTAATGAGGGAAGTATACGTAACGAATTTATTAAAGGAGTTAAACAATCTACTATTGCAATTGCATTGCTTAATGATTGAGTCTTTAAGGAGATGCGAATATCTTTCCTTATAAAAGACTTAGGGAGTTTATAGCGGAAATAAAATGTACCTTTGCGAATAAATAAATATTCAGCGCCTGCAACTGATTTCATGTTAGCCTCATAGTGAGGTCGTTGCTTTGCGGTGGCACAGTTTGTGTCACACACGGTGGCACAATAATACTCTTTGAAATAAGTTCCCAAAAACCGCCTGAAAAATCAGGCGGTTAAGGAAATTTATGAGTCAGCCGTATAAGCCGGGTTCTGTCCTTTCCGAAGAAAGTGATAATCATTCGTCTAGGCCATAAATCGCTCTATGGCTCAAGCAACCTACCCGGTTCTCACGTGGGCCACGCGTTCATTATTTAAAATGATAGAACCCTATTTGGTCTTGCTCCGGGTGGAGTTTACCTTGCAACCAACTATTGCTAGTGGCCCGGTGCGCTCTTACCGCACCCTTTCACCCTTACCAATCCGAAGATTGGCGGTCTCCTCTCTGCTGCACTTGTCGTAGGCTCACGCCCCCCAGCCGTTAGCTGGCACCCTGCCCTATGGAGCCCGGACTTTCCTCCCCCTGCGCATTTTCGTTGCAGGCAGCGATCATCTTGGCTGACTCGGCGCGCAGTATACCTGAGCTGGATTGTATGTGCAGTAAAGATTTAGCCTTTTTCGTCAATAATTGTTTTATAAAGGGCATTTTTCTTCATGCCAAAATAATCAGCGACAATTCCACAGGCTTTTTTCATTGGCATTTCATTCTCAAGTAACGCCAACATTTTACGTGCTTCTGGCGGAATATCATCAACCTGCTTTGGATTACCAGGCAACATTAGCACTATTTCGCCGCGCTGTTTGGTTGGATCGTCGGTTAAAAACTGTTTAAGTTCACTTACTGTGCCATTAAAAAATGTTTCAAAGGTTTTGGTCAACTCTTTAGCAAACACCACTTGTTGCTCACTACCAAGCGCTATCTCCAAGTCATCTAAACTTGCCATGATGCGATGAGTACTTTCGTACATAATGCTGGTTATATTGGAATTAACCGCTTCAATAAAAAAGTCTTGGCGAGCTTTGCTTTTTGCTGGGGTAAAACCAATAAACTGAAAACGATCTGTTGGTAAACCTGAACAACATACAGCTGTTATGGCGGCGCATGCTCCTGGTATGGGAGTGACATGTGCGCCTTGCTCTCGGCATAAATTAACAACCGCATAACCAGGGTCACTAATTAGCGGCGTGCCTGCATCCGAAACTAGTGCTATATTTAAACCTTGATTAAGTTGATCAATAATTTGTTGCGCTTTTTGCTTTTCATTATGGTCGTGCAAAGCAAAGGTTTTAGCTTTAATACCAAAGTGACTAAGCAACTTACCGGTATGGCGCGTGTCTTCAGCAGCGATTAAGTCAACTTGCGATAAAGTCGCGATTGCACGCTGGCTTAAGTCGTCATAATTGCCGATTGGGGTGGCTACAATGTAAAGAGTGCCGATTTTCTGTGAATTCTCCTCATTTAACATTGAGGTCTCCTGCGTCAGTCAGTAATATAAGCAAATCGCGTTAACGTATTGGGAAATCATTGTGCGACTTAAACTTGTTAGTCTATTAATCATATTGTCAGGGTTATCGGCCTGTAGTACAACCGAAAAACCGACTAAAACCAGTGAAAACCTCAGTTCAGCTAATAGCGCATCACAAATTCAAGCGACTGACGCACAATCTATGTACCAAATAGCCTTAAATCGCCAAGGCGCTGATAAAATCCAACTTCTTTATAGTGCACGTGATGCTGCGATCGCAGAGCAACAATGGCCACTGTTAGAGCAAATTAGTACTGAATTAGAACGTACTCCAAGCGTCGACCAAGTGCAAAATAAACTGTACATCGCTTTTGCGCAAATGCAACAAAACAAGAGTACTCAGGCTCTTGAGATGCTAGCCAGTTTAGACAATCAATTGACTCAACCGGAGCATTTTGCTTGGCATCAATATTTAACCGCCAGTGTGTATGCATCACAAAATTTGCCTAAAGAGGCGATGACCTACTTCTTTCGTGCCTCTGAAACCGCCAGTAAAAATAACTTAACGATTCCACAGCTCAACAAAGACCTGTGGCAAAATTTACAACAATTATCATCGTATGCTTTAGAGCGCTTTAATCGCGGCTCAGTGATACAACAAGGCTGGGTAAACTTAGCGCTCTATCACCAAGTATATTTAGGTGCTCCAGTTGAGCTTGATCAAGCAATTAATAATTGGCAACGCCGTTACCCTGGTCATCCAGCAATCGCCGTGTTGCCAAAAAAAGACGCTGAGTTAATTGCTGCTGAACCACTGAATATTGAGCGCTTAGTTGTTTTATTACCCCAATCAGGTGCTAATGAACGCTTAGGTGATGCCTTAAAAGCTGGCGTGTTAGCGGCACTAGATAGTACATCTATTGCTGAAACCATTTTTATTGATGAAATGCTTAGTTCTGCTGAGCTGTCTGCAAAACTGCTCGAAATTAATCCTGACTTTATAATTGGGCCGTTACTCAAAACGAGTATCGATAAGCTAGTTGCAAGCAAAGCATTACAAGATTACCCAGTTTTGCACTTAAATACCTTTGATGGTGAGCGCCAGTCTCCTCAGCATTACTTCTTTGCGCTTAACCCGGAGCACGAAGTACAGCAAGCACTTGAGCACTTTTTAACGGCTGGTTATCAAAAACCTATGCTGCTGGCGCCAAATAATAGTTCAGGCCAGCGTTTAGTTGATTTTTTCAACCGACAATGGCAACGCTATAGTGAAACCACACCAGAAGTTGGGCTTTATAACGATAAAAAAGATATGCCAACAACCATTGTTAACCTGCTCGAAGTAGATAAATCAAAAGAACGCATTGCGACCGTTAAGTCATTATTTAGACAAGAAGTAGAGAGTGAAACTCGCTCTCGTCGCGATATTGATGTTATTTATATTCTCGGTGATGCTATCGAAACTCGCTTGATTAAACCTTATTTAGATGTAAATGTGAGTACCTTTGCTGATCGCATTCCACTGTATGCCAGTTCAAAAAGTCATAGCAAGCAAATCGATAGCACCGATAAAGGCGATCTCGATGGTTTGTATTTTACCGAGTTACCATGGATGCTTAGTGGGCAAATAAAAGATCATGCCTTACGCCAGCAATATAATTCGCTGTGGCCAGAACAGGCTGATATAAGTCAGCGTTTATTTGCCATGGCCTATGATTCAGTTGCTATGCTAAGTAATATCACACAATTGAGTATGCTCCCCGGTAAGCGATTTAATGGCTTAACTGGCCAATTGAGTATTACCAGTGATGGGCAAATTAATCGCCAACTTAATTGGGCGCAATACAAAAATAGACAAATCCAAGCGGTACAGCTAGCAACATCAGCACCGTTACCATTATTTATGCAATCAGCTACCAACCGATCATACAGTGAGTAGCTAAAAGCAATATAAAACAAGGATGTTGTGATGTCGTGGTTTAAACAACTGTGGCAAAATAGCCGAGAGAAAGGCCAGTATTACGAGCTACAAGCGCAAAAATACTTAGTGTCGCAAGGGTTGATCCCATTAGAGCGTAACTATAACTGCCCCTACGGGGAGCTAGATGTAATAATGCGCGATGGCAACACGCTAGTGTTTGTGGAAGTGAAATTTCGTAGTAGCTATGTTAAAGGTGGAGCAATCCACGCTTTAGGTAAACAAAAGCAAGAACGTTTAAAACGCTCTATTTACCATTATTTAGCAACGAAAAAGCTTAGTGATCAAGCAATAAGAATCGACTTTGTCGCAATAACTGGCGACACATCGCAACAACTTAATTGGATAAAAAACGTATTTTAATATGCAAGATACTATAAAAGAGATTTTTACAGAAAGCATTCAGGTGCAAATAGCCGCCGGTGAAGTACTTCCTAGCGCCTTAGAAGCCGCTGCATTTACCATAGCGCAGAGCCTAATCAATGGTAATAAGTTGATTTGTTGTGGTACTGCCAGCTGCCACATGCTGGCCCAACATATGGCTGGCGTATTGATCAACTACTACGAAACCGAACGTCCTTGTTTACCGGCAATTGCGCTATCACAAGAACATATCAATCTTGGTCCAAGTAACCAAAGTGACGACCAAGAAACCTTTGCCCGTCAAGTACGAGCGTTTGCTCAACAAGGTGACTTACTATTGGTTTTAGCAATCAATGGCAACGAAAAAAACATCATATCGGCAGTCGAAGCCGCACTCACCAAAGACATGAAAGTTATTGTTATGGTTGGTGATGACGGCGGTGAGCTAGTAGGTTTACTCGGTGCCAATGATGTCGAAATTCGTGTTCCGTCAAAACGTCCGAGCCGCATCATAGAATCTCACTTGGTTAATCTTCATTGTTTAAGTGAACTCGTCGACTTGACCCTATTCCCACAGGAAGAAAGCTAATGTTGAAACAATCTCTAATTGTTATTAGTACAGTACTATTATTACAAGGCTGCGCTGCTGCAGTTGTTGCAGGTACCGCTGGTGCCGTTACCGCAGCCAACGATCGTCGTACTCTTGGTTCGCAAATCGATGATAGTAATATCGAAATCAAAGCTGGGGTCGCAATAAACGATGTACCTCGCCTTGCTGATCATGCCAACATCAGCGTGATTAGCGTTAACGGCATTGTATTGTTAATAGGCCAGGTTGCAACTCAAGAAATGAAAGACGAGGCTCAGCGTACGATTGAGGGCTTACCTGCTATACGCAAAATACATAACCAAATTCGTATTGGTTCTAACATTAGCATGAGCACCCAGACCCATGATTCTTGGTTAACCTCTAAAGTAAAAACACAATTACTTACCACCGACAACATCAGTAGCAACAACATCAAGGTAGTAACTGAGAATGGCGAAGTATTTTTAATGGGCTTAGTATCAGATGCAGAAGCAAACACCGCTGTAAGCGTTGCTCGTAATGTATCGGGTGTAGAACGCGTTATTAAGGTATTTGAATATTTGTAAAGGTATCAGGTTCTAGGAATTAAAAGCCTTGCAGTTGATATCGCAAGGTTTTCTATACCTGTAGGCGGGAGCTTACCTCACGCACCTCCACTAAAAAACGCGGGGTAAACCCGCTGCTACAACAATCAACCTTAACCTTCGTCTCACAACTCGTCGCTCGTAAACTTTAACTAATACCAATCAACTTAAATATTTAACCATTCTAGCGAGCTAAATAAAGCGCTAACTGCGTTATAATTTTTTCAAGTAGAACAATTACATGTCAAAATTTACGCCTTGTTATCACTGTATTTATCTGTCGCTATAAATGGTCAGTAACTTAACACGATTGGTATAAATCTGCGTGGATAAAGCCCCGCCTACAATAAATCCAAACACCCATGCCAACCCCGTAGCCCTTAGTTTACCTAGCGCCTTTTACCTTTTACCTTTTACCTTTTACCTTTTACCTTTTAC
>NZ_JACJEW010000092.1:0-9322 GCF_014164315.1 Pseudoalteromonas sp. SG44-1 | reverse complement strand
GAAGAAATAGTCGAACAGGTTTCGCAAGCGTGGAATAAATTCATTTCTGTTCCTGATACGGTTAAAAGCATATGCTCTAGAGACTGGATAAAATTGACTTAATCTTTATGCAGATTGGTATAAATGTAAATCAAGAGATTTATATTTGTTGTTTTTTGTTGTTGTAAAATACAAGAAATACCCCCGCGCATTGTTGAAAAAAACGATTTATAAATGCAAGAAAATAAAGCAGCTAAAGATGCGCAAAGCGTTAAGATGGGTGTCACTTTTGTGCTCTGGTGTTCTCCTTAGAAAAAGAACACCATGCAGAAGTAACGTCAGTTTTTAAATTTGGCTATTACCGAACGGTTAAGCTTTGTATATTAACTCAGCTAACTCTTTTTTCATCTTAGTAGTAATCGGCACTAAAAAGAAAAGAAAACTTTTCATGACTGAACTCATCTTTAAGTTTCGTGTAATTGGGTGTGATCAAATTTTGATAGGTTTTAGATGATATGTTACTACCACTAAATTTAGAAATGAAGTATTTCACCTCTTTCAACTTTAGTTTCTGAAAATATTCAGGAATAGCATGTTCAAACGTACAACCATTAATTCCTAAATACTGTAGATGTTTTAAATCAGCAATCCATTTAGGGAAATCGACAAAATGTATCCTTTCCAAATAGAGGGTTTCTAAATTAGAAAACTCTTTAACATACTCTGGGAGTTTCTCAATTTTATGTTTTGGGTTAAAATCGATAAGATCCAAGCTGATTAAACTTTCTGGTATGGTTGTAATATCGTTGCCTACGCCCATTAAATGAAGGCGCTGTAAAGCTGTAAATTGATTAAGCTGAGCATAAGCCTTTTTATCAAAAGAGTAGCATAACGTAATCTCTAAATCTTTTAGTTTGGGAGCCTCTAAGGCTGTTAACGATGATACCTCTGTACGCGATAGGGAAAGCTTTTCTAAATGAGGAAGCTGTACTGCAGGAAAATCTTCTATAACCTGGTTATTTTCAATTGAGAGCGCTTGTAAATTAGGCATCTGCTGAAGCAATTCTTTTACATTTTGCGCTTTATAATAGCCTAATTCTAATCCTTTTAATTGAGCAGCAGGGTGCACATTAAGTGCAGCTTCGCTTTCTTTTTGATTTTCTATAAACAGTTTTTCTAATTGAGGACAGTATTTTAAAACATCTTTTATAGCCGCTGTTGACCAAATAACCTGTAGTTTTTTTAAGTATTCTGGCTTAGGAAAATAGGACGAATAATCTGTTGTAGGGGCTGATGTTTCATTATATAAAGATATATCTAAGCTAGCGGCAACAATCTTACTAAAAAATCCCACCATATTAGAGATGCTCAACGTTTGAAATAAAGCTTTTTCAGTTTGTATTAATTTTTCTCCAGGAACAAGCTCCTTAATACTTAGAATGTAGAGGTTATTGATCTTTTGAGGAAGTTTATCACTTTCAATGACTAAGTTAGGACATCGTTGAATTTCTAAAGAGTCTAGCAGGTCCATATTTTTTAGATTTTCAGGCAACTTTTCTATATCAGAATTCCATATTTTTAGAGTAGATAAGTTCGGGCAAGCACCAATATTTGTCAATAATGAACCATATTCGTTCACTCCAAAACACGCAATAGTTTCTAACGCTGGTAAACTTTCAAAACCTGAAGGATAGTTAGAAAATTCTTCAATACGATAGAGTTCTATTTCCTTTAAATGTGGAAAGCTTTCAGGATGTTGTAGTATATAAGCCAGGTAGCTTGCTCGATAAAGCATCAATTTAGAAACTTGTAGAGCTGCACCAGTATTTATGATTTGTATAGAACCATCTAATTGGATAACACCTATATTTGGCATAAATACACAGGTATCATCAACTTCTTTAATTTTTGGCAAATACCTAAACTGTACTTTTTTTAGTGTTTTTAAGTGATGGAGGTTATCGGGAATTTTGGTAAGATTAGGACAATCAAAAACTTCTATTTCTTCTAATTCTTTCAAGGAAGAAAGATCCGGTAAGGTTTTTAAATTTTCTAAATCCTCCAATTCCAATATTTTAATAGAAGTTGGAAGTTTTAATTGATCAATACTTGTGGTGGTTAAGCCTTCTAATTTTAAGGTTTCAAGGTTGCTCAGTTGCTGCAAGTCGGTTGGCATTTCTAAGGTTACCGTTTCTCCTTCTTTAGTCTGATCAATAGTGAGCTCCTTAAGTTGCTTTAATTGACTGAAATATTCTGGAAACTGTTGTAAATATGGGGTTTTTAGCGATATGACTTCTAAGTCCTTAAAGTTACTGAAAGAATCAGGGAGTACTGTATACGGCCCTTTAATGTCAAGCGTATTTATTCCACTTAATGTTCCTAATTCTTCTGGAATACCACTTGCAAATACATTAGTTATGTACAAACCAGTTATGCCTTGAAGTCTTAAAATAATAGAAGGGTCTTTACTTATTTTTTTAGCCACGCTTTCTTCACTTAAAAAGAAGCGTGTATAGCCCAGCATATTGTATAGCTTGCCAATAGGAAAATCTGGATCTATAGCTGCAAAATGCACAAGCGTACTGATGAGTTTTCCGGTATCATCTAATTTTTCAGGAAGCTTATTACGGGTTTTAAATGCTTTGATTTGTGCTTTGCTAGCATGTTTGGTTAAGATTTCTGAAATTTCTTGTACAACTTCTTTATTTCTGTAGAGTTTACCTATTATGAAAAGTTCATAAAGGCTATCCTGTGGATAGTTACTACTATCTTGAAGGTACTTGTAGTAAGAAGCTATATGCTCTATATTAAATTTCATTGTCATTTTATTTCTCCGAATTGAATAACTTTTCAATGTAGTCTGAAAGACTTTGATTCACTTCACTATAAATCATGTAAATGATCTTCCCTTGAAACTCAAGACACCTAGCTTGCCTATTTATACCTAGTTTTAAACTCTTCAGGGGACTGATGGCCAAGATGGTTGTGCAGTCGAACTCGATTTTAAAATACTTCAATATAATCAAACAAGTCTGAGCTAGTACATACTCATATAAGCAGGAATAAACTAACGCTCTTATAAATTAGACGAGGAGCGCTTCACCTTATATTAAACACTCAAGTTACGTTCAAAGTTAATAATATCCACATCGGGTTTAACTTTGTAGACTTGCGCTAAGCGGCCACCAGACTTCACTTTTTCATCGACTTTTTCAAACATATCCGCAGCTTCTATTCGCCTAATAATACTCTTTCGCTGTACTGATTTACCAAGAATAGTTTCAATGACTAACTTAAACTGCCCAACAGTAAAGTGCTCTGGTAAACAATATACTGGGATCATTGAATAAAGCGCTTTCTGTTTTAACCGCTCTTTTGCTTGTTCAATTATAAACTTATGATCAAAAGCGACGGGGAATTCAGTTAGTTTATTTAGATCTATCCATTTTGCATCATCAACAGTTGCTATATGAGTTGATACTTGCGCCTCTGCAATTAATGCAAAATAAACCAAAGTAACACTAAAACCTCTGGGATCTCGGTTAACTCCTGAATACGTTTGTAATTGCTCTAAATACTGAGGGGCAACACTGGTTTTTTCTTTAAGTTTACGCAGCGCAGTCATGCCAACATTGTCATCAATATCAATATTTACAAATCCGCCAGGGAGCCCCCATCTACCAGCAAAAGGCTCGCTTGCACGCTTTACCATTAAAACCTTTAAAGCGCCCTCTTTTACTGTGAACAGTACACTGTCGACTGTAAATAAAGGGTTTTTATATTCAGTAATATCGTAATGATTAGCCACAATATGCTCACGCTAATTTAATGTCTTAATGACACAATAAATCAAACACTTCTCAATTTCAACCTATAGCACAATTATACACTTAGCATAATTTCAGTAATTTAGTTTAAAAAATAGCTTGAATATAATGAGTACATTTGATAACTTGTTTGTGTCACTAGGACACAAACATTTAAAGGACAAAAAATGAAAGTATTTAGCTATGACTCAACAGGAAGTAAATCGTTAATCGATTATGATAATTTCACTTTTTCTGGTGGTGAAGAACATGTCAGATTTAAAACCGCTAATTTTTCAGACTCTAAAAAAATAGAGATTTTTGAACGACTAACCAACTCTTCAAACATGGTTAGATTAATGATTGCTGTCGATGCGTTAAAAAGATTAACAAATGAAAGTACACCTATTGAACTTGTTATTCCTTACTTTCCTTATGCACGTCAAGACAGAGTATGCGTTGAAGGTGAAGCATTAGGTGCTGCTGTTATGGCTAATTTTATTAACAGCTTAAATTTTTCTAAAGTCACTATTTGGGATGCTCATAGCGACGTATCTCCCGCTTTAATAAATAAAGTGACTAATATTGAACAAATTTCGCTGCTCACTCGATGCGAAGTGCTAAGCCAACGTTTATCGCGAGGCGAACTGACTCTTATTTCTCCAGATGCAGGGGCGAGCAAAAAAACCATTAAGATTTCAGAAAAATTCAATGGAGTACCTGAAGTCATCCAAGCGCAAAAAGTCAGAAACTTAAAAACAGGCGAAATAATTAAAACCGAAATTGTTGGCGATGTAAAAGGTAAAAGTGTACTAATTGCTGATGATATTTGTGATGGCGGCAGAACATTTATCGAGCTTGCCAAAGTGCTAAAAAGTCATGGTGCAGTTGAAGTATCTCTTTTTATTACCCATGGTATTTTTTCAAAAGGACTGGATGTTTTTGAAGGGCTAATAGACAAAATTTACACCACTGACTCATTTAAACCTGCTAATGAATTTAAACACAGTAACAATATTAATTTAGAAATTATTGAGATGTAAGGAAAACACCATGACTATTACAGCTGCAAGTATGCAAAAAGATGTTTATAAAGAATTCCATAGCCGCGCTTATCACCCTGACGTAAGTGAAGTATATGCAAATTTCACATCACGAAGCGGAAAACTAAGTAACATAGAAAACAACGATAAAGTGGCGTTTGTTGGCTTACAGTACTTTATTAAAAGCTACCTTTTAGAGGAATGGAATGAGTTTTTCAAAACAGATAAGGCTACAGCAGTCGCTAATCACCAACGTATTATGAGCGCAATGCTTGGCTATACCGTTGACGTAAAATATTTAGAAGACTTACATGACTTAGGCTATTTACCATTAAAAATAAAAGCATTACCAGAAGGAACCCTAGTTCCTTATTTAGTTCCACCTATGACAATCGTCAATACTAAAACTGGTTTTCAATGGCTAACAAATATGATTGAAACTGTACTTAGCTGTGAAAATTGGCCAATACAAACAAGTACCACAACCTCTGTTGCCTACCTCAAAGTATTTAAGGAGTTTGCACAAAAAACAGGCATGCCTATGGAGTTTGTTCCTTTTCAAGGGCATGACTTTAGCTTTAGAGGGATGTTTGGTAAACATGCAGCTGCTATGAGTGGCTTTGGTCATTTAGCGTCAGGACTTGTAGGCACCGATACCATCCCTGCCGTTTTGTTTGCTGAGAAATATTACGGCGCTAATGTTGATAATGAGCTTGTTGGCTGCTCTGTTGATGCAACAGAACACTCGGTTACGTGTTCGTGGATCATGGAAGGTGAAGTTGAGTTCTTCAAATATTTGATGCAAGAGCAATCGCCAAAAGGAATTTTAAGTGTTGTTTCCGACACGTGGGACTTTTGGACATTAGTAACTGATTACCTACCGCAATTAAAAAACGAAATTATGACCCGCGACGGTACCTTAGTTATACGTCCAGACTCAGGTGATCCAGTAAAAGTACTCACAGGCTACACTATTTCACCGATATCTGATTACCGTGAATTATTCGCCACTCAAGATGAAGCTGAAAAAGATGTCTTACAAAAAGGTTTTGAGGCATATCGTTTTAATGGCCAATATTTTGGCTTTGAAGGTAACAACACCGTTGAATTGATGGAATGTGAAGTAAAAGGGCTTATTGAATGTTTATGGGATATATTTGGTGGCACAACAACACCAAAAGGCTACAAGCTACTTGATGAACACATTGGCGCTATTTATGGTGATGCTATAACGCTAACCCGTCAACGCCAAATTTTACAAAGGTTGATGGATAAAGGCTTTGCATCAAAAGTCGTACTAGGCATTGGCTCTTACAGCTATCAATACGTAACTCGCGATACACATGGCTCCGCAGTAAAAGCAACAAGCGTAGTAAAAGCAGGTGAACGCTTAGCTATTTTTAAAGATCCTAAAACTGATTCAAAGAAAAAATCAGCGAAAGGACTCTTAAAAATAGAGCGAGTCAATGGTGAGCTTACCTTGTTTGATGACGTAACCGAGCAAGAAGAAGCACAAGGACTGCTAGAGGTTGTTTTTGAAGACGGTAAATTAATAAAAGAAACCAGCTTAAATGAAATTAGAGAGTGTATAAACCAACAAATTTAAACCACAGCTGGGGTTTAAGAGGTAATGTTCAAAATCGTTATATGAATAAACCTTACCTTGAACTGTCAGATTTGGTTAGTGGGATTCAATCAAATCTGACAGTCGCATATGCGTCATTTCGGTCATTCAAACAAAAAGTAGCAAAAAGCAAGATGCTACCTCATACCCCTTGTTAGCAGCTCTTTGTTATGGCTTGCCGCGTAGAATGCTTTGTAACAGTTCATAATTACGCCCCACCAAATTACCTACTTGGGGAATGGATGCCAAAAACTCTGAGTTCAATCTAAGCTTGGCTCTAAACTCTTCATGTACAATACAGTCATCTATAAAAGGCCCTGCAGAATTTGCGTTTATACCGCAGTAAAATGAGATCGCATACATCGCTGCAAACGCAATGTCGGGATTTTTGCTACCTGTCATTTTAACGAGAATATATTGAGCAACTGCTCCGTACTGAGGACATAAAATACTGACCAAGCAGCCCTGCCATTGAAGACTTCTGTTTTGCGATACTTCGCTAAGTGTTTTCCAATCTTGCTCGTCAAATTTTTCGATAAGCTTTTCAGCCATTTCGGACTCCCCGCCATCACACCAATCCATTGATTCGTGATCGCTCTTGTTAAGGAAATCATCTAATTTTTTGAATGCAGTGGATGTCATATCGTTCTCAAAAAGCCTCAACGCCTTGCTCAGCTGCATTTTTGGAGTGGAGCAATTTGTTAAATATTAATATTTTTCAATTTGCACCGATTTAATACTTTTAAGTATTTTTCGTTTTCTGTTGTGTTTTCGTTTATTAGAATTTCGTGCATCCATTCGCAATCAGTATCTCTTAAAAACGTTTCATAACCATTCATTTTCAAAAGTGAGCTTATATCGAATTTAGCTTCTCCTCCTCCACTTGCGACACCTCTGCCAATGACTTCACCTGCTCGAAAATAATATTTATTATCACTTTCTTCCAACATTAGGTAGTGAATTTCTGGTGGGTTTCTATCAAGATGTTGCACTTCTGAAACCAAATGTGTAGCCATAGTTTATTCCACTGTAATATTTAACAAGCCTTTAGATTAACTCGTTTTTAATTTATGTTTATTGATGGTTAAACCATAGCTGAGCTCCTATTTTGATTCAATCGTTTACTTCTATTTCATGTGAAATATAAAAAGAGGATTTGCTGTTGCTTTAATTGCCGTTTTGGAAGGTATTACAGGTGTTTTAAGAAGGATTTTATGTAGATACCCACTTTAATTTATCTCTCAAAATTGAACCACAAAACTTGCCGTGTAGCTAAAAACCTAAATATTTCCACGCTTAAAATACTTATAAAAACTGATTATCGGAATCAAAATTTTAATTACAGACAGCCAAATAATTGCATTGTTGCGGTGTGAATGTTTAATTAATGATATTCAGCGCTAGGCTAATAACTTTCACTGTTACTAAGGTTCGCTCGTCGTTTCCAGCCTTAGCTTTCACAATAGCTCGTCTGTGAAGATAGTCGACCGACTGCACCATGGAATACACGAGTAAACTGCGTTATCAGTTTTAACCAGTTCTCAGGGCTAATATTGACTCGATCTAGTACAGGATCAGTGTGTTTAACTTAAAAGTAGGAGTCATACCAACTCTCGGCTCAACTGCCGAGATCAGATTACAACCGCTTGTTAGTGCTATTCCGCTGCATATGTTTTGACGATATTGCCATAATAAATATACTTATCCATGGATTTATCCGCGTAAGCATCAGAGTTATTTATGTGTCCATAACCCCCAACTTTAGCTAGATTCTTCCCGTCCTTGAAAGATATAGAAATCCCATGTTCAATCTCCCAATCGCATCCACCTATAAATTGACAGAAAAATTCCTCAGTTATAGAGCTTCTGCTAATTGATAAAGATGATATATGTACGAACTCAAATATATCATCTTCATTCTCCTGAGCTGGCATATCTTCAAGGCACTCTTCTCCGACGTCTAAGACAAAGTCTCTATAGTATGCGAATAGGTGCTCCTTGAGATATTCTCTGTCACCTTTGTCCAGAGCCAATGTATTATTTAGTGTTTTCTCTAATTCAGATTTGAATTCATCTAATTCTTGATCATTGAAATCAAGTCTTATCTGAAGCTTTGAGTTGTTCAGAAAAGGGATCGATAATTCCGAAGAAAGCCAATCATACCATTCTTCATCGTATTCACTTTTCACTTTAGTAAAAACTATGTTTCCGATCGCTAATTTCATACGATTTCTCACGAAGAACTAACGAGCCTGTAGAATTACTCGTTTTTAATTTATTTTTATTGATGCATTAACCATAGCCGAGTTCCTATTTTGATTCAATCGTTTACTTCTATTTCATATGAAATATAAAAAGAGGACTTAGCGTTGTTTTAATTGCCGTTTTGGAAGGTATTGCAGGTGTTTGAGTGGCTTATTTGAGGTGATAATGGCTCACACTAATTAGTGCGTCGTGTTTTGCAGTTTTTCTAGATTATGAACAAGGCAATACAGTTGCCGCAGAATGACGTGAAGGCATTCACTTCTATTTATCCACGTAAGGGCAACTGTTTATGCTTTTACCAATAATGAAGCCAGCAGCCTTGAATAATGCCATGATCAGGTTAACTGATGAATGTCTCGGCTCTGGCATCCTGCTTCGCTCTACCTTCTAAATCCATTTAGTCGAAGTGCCTCAGCGATCCCAAAAGGATACGGGAAAAAACTGGCTGCGATGAAATCACAATAAGAGATTACTGCGTAACCCCCTGTGTCAGGATAGTTGTCGCCTCTAACTTTTAATAGAGGCAGATAAAAATGAGACGTCGATTTACACAAGAATTTAAAGTTCAAGCGGTTGAAAAAGCATTATCTCAATGTGATGATGTT
>NZ_JACJEW010000091.1:0-9380 GCF_014164315.1 Pseudoalteromonas sp. SG44-1 | reverse complement strand
TAACAATTTACCGTGGGTGAATAATATCTATTAGATCACAGCGGACAGGTAGATTCAAGGTTAGAAAACAATCAAGCCGAATATGTAAAATCAGTTCCTAGAAAGAGTAATTCTACAGCCTCAACAGCTTATTCAAAGGATCTAAACCCACAAGTTGCAGACAGAAAATCCTTTGAGTTTTTTAATACTTTGAGTCTAACTCTGTATCTAAATGTAAATCAAGGGATTTATCTTTGTTGTTATTTTGTTATTGTAAATCACAAGAAATAAACCCGCGAGTTGTTGAAAAAAAATTCAAAAACTGTTTATGAATACAGGAAAATAAAGCAGATAAAGACACGCGTGTCGCTCATTTTCCTGAATATGGGAGCAAACAACAGCTTGATTATTCAATGAGTTATTATCCTAAACCTATATCAACGTCAGTTTCCCACTTGAAACCATCTCTAAACTTTAATTTTCACCGTTGAGTTTCGTTGCTCTGAACCACAACCTACGATAATAAATTTTACGCCGACCTGCTTTGGTTTTTCCTAGTTCCTAGCGCCTAAATACTAGTCCCTAACCCGAATCCCCAATAAAAAAGCGCGAGATTAACTCGCGCTTTAAAATAACTCAAAACTGTATTTTGTCTTAAACTTACCGCTTAAGGCATACAACTTATAGCTCTAAGAGCTATTCGCCCTTCGCTTTTAAATTTATAAACTCTGCCAGTTCTTCTGGTTGCCCCATTAGGGTGAAGATCTGTTGGTTAATTTCGGTCATGGTTTGCCCTTCTGGCAAGCTTGCTGACACGGTTAATGAGCTTAAACCTTGCGTGAAGTTTTTAATCGCTTCACTCAGCGCCTCGCTGACTGGCGCTTGTTGTAGCTGCATGTTGACCATTTGCTGCATTTGCTCCAGCGTCATACCTTGCTTTTCAAGCGTTTGTTCGACGAGTGCTTTAAATTCACCTTCGTTATTGAGGGCAATTTCGATGCTGCGTGGTTCAAGCTCTGCAAGCGCCTCCATTAGTAAGGTTTGTTGCTGTAATTGCTGCTCTAAAGTCGGCTGTTGACTACCTAGTTGTTGCTGCATTTTGCTCAGCGCCAATGAAGCATTCATCAATGCGGTTGACTTTGCTAGACCGAGGTTAAAATTAAGGCCTACAATATTTTTAGCATTAAGCGCAAAGTCGATATCACTATCACCTGATTTTTCATCATAGTTCATCAATGTATGAAGATCATAACTAGCAGCAGCGAGTTTATTGTTAGCGTCTGGTGGTAACTGCGCTAAAAAATGCTCACTGAAGGTAAAGTTTTTTATGCTCAACTCGGTACGAGGAGCAATTTTATCTACTTCGTATCCCGCCACTTCAATGCTCGCAATATTAGCAACCGGCTGCTGATCAAACCCAGTGATTTGCATATTTGATATTTCAACACTTTGCCCAAGCACGCTGGCCGAAATATCTTCATAACTGGCTGTAACACCCATTTGCTGGCTCATTAATGCAAGCTGACGATCAACTTCTACTTTAACTTCTTGAGTCAGTGCATGATTTGCATAGCTAACACCACCGATAGCCGCAACGACAACAACAGCAACAATTGCGAGTTTTTTCATTCTATTTCCTTATTACGATTTCTATTATCACCGTTGTTATTTAGCTTAGTCTCTAACGGCTTTAGACTTAAGATTTTGCTAAGCGTATCATTCAATAATACCTTTGATAAGGCCTAGCATAAGTAAGTGCAAATTGATTTGCACTTTTTTGAGCGTGGCTAATTAATTAAACTTAGCAGTTCATGCACTGTTTTAACTGGGGTTATTTTAGCGCCCAGCCCTTCCATTGATTTATGGTAATTACGAAATGGAATAAATATTTCGGTAAAACCATGTTGGGCAGCTTCTTTAACGCGTGGCACGCCACTGTCGATTGGCCGTACGTCACCGTTTAAACTCAGCTCCCCCATTATGCAGGTGGTACGCGGTACAACAAACTCATTTAAGCTACTGAGTAAGGCAGTCACTAAGGCTAAATCGATACAGGTTTCGGTTTCATCAATTCTCAGCCCGCCAACAATATTAAAAAACGTATCATGAAAGATTTTGGTTTTAGTGTGCTTGCGTAAAATACCAGTGAGCATTTTTATTCGGTTCATATTTAAACCTACGCACACTCGCTGTGGAAACTCCGCCTCGGTTTCGGTGGTTAAACATTGTATTTCGAGCAACAAGTTGCGGTTACCTTTTCGAATACAAGTAATGGTTGAACCGGGTGAGTCGGTACTTGATCCCGATAAAAATATTTCACTGGGGTTATCAACACTTAGCATACCGCGTTCGCACATTCTAAAAATGCCTACAGTATCAATGTCACCAAAGCGGTTTTTATTGGCGCGCAAGGTACGTATTTGCCCATCGTTCGTGTCGATATGTAATAACGCATCAACAATATGCACTAAAGTTTGCGGCCCCGCTATTTCATTATTTTTATTTACGTGGGCAATAATAAACATAGTGACGTCATTTTGCTTGCAGTACTGTGTAAGCGCTTGCGCGGCACTTTTAACTTGTGACGGTGAGCCTGGGCTGCCGTTTGCGGTATCAGTAACAACTGCTTGAATAGAATCGATTACTGCAAACTTGATGTTATTTTTTTCAAGCTCTTCGATAATGGTTTCAACACTGGTTTCTGATAACAAATACAATTCGTCTGGGTTGTAATCGAGTTTTAAGCGATTAACACGGTTTTTAAATTGCGATAACGACTCTTCTGCGGTGCAGTAAAGTGATGGCATCCGCTGTGACATGCGCGCGACTAAATCCGATAATAAAGTCGTTTTACCTGCTCCGGGATCGCCAGAAATAATATTCACAGAACCTGTGGTCACGCCACCTGATAATACTCGGTCAAGTTCACCAATACCGGTTAGTTGCTTTTCGGCTTCGGTGGTTGCGATGTCATTAATTTTTTTCGAGCCACCGCCAACGCCACCAGCATAGCCGCCAACAACGCTGCGCGTTGCTGCTTTTTTAGTTTGCCCTGCTGAGGGCTTAAATTCGGCTAAGGTATTCCATGCGCCGCAGCGACACTGTCCTTGCCAGCGTTGGTAGTTCATTCCGCATTCGGTGCAAACAAACTCTATTTTTGCCGCTTTTGCCATTAACTTTTGCCTACCTTCGTCATTTTGAAATCATTTATGTCCATACTAGGATGATCTTTAATTTATTGGTTGCGTTATGGTGCGCTGAATATTGACCTTGCCAATAAGGCAATTCAACGCCACAATCGAGATATATAAAAAAGCAAGGTTTATCACTTTTACTTTAGGGCATACTTTTTGCTTAATCTTTTGAGCTTGGGCTTTTTTGATTAATAAACTAAAGTAATGAGCCATTTATTTGGCAATCTCATAATAATAAAAATTAAAGATGGTAACTCATTACACCCCACATGCTGCGAACCAGCAACCAAGTGAGTGTGTAAATACATGTGCAGTATACCAACTTTTTAGAATAGACGGTGATGGTTTTATAAATGACTGAAGACACTCTGCTTAAATATGAAAGTTTAGTTGATGAGCTTAAATCATATTTAGGTAATGCCAAATTTGACACGATCTTTAAATCGAAGACAGCGGGTTTAACAAAACCTGAGCAGTTCTTGATCAAGATGGAAATGTCGCGCTTGTCACAACCTATCGCCCGCTTTATTGATTTACGCGGCCAAGTAACAGGCCAAGTTAAACCTTATGAGTATGAAGGCAAACAACACTTTATGGATGAAACCGCCATTGCGGTATTTGAACAAGCCATAGAACGTCATGGTGGTTATACCCTTGCTGTTTACGAAGCAGTAATGAACACCGATAATAACCACCGTGTAATGCAAAAAAAAGCTGCTGAACAAGCTAAGCAACCTGAATTACAGAATGAACAAAAATTAGATTGCCAAGTTATTAAATTTGCCTCTTATGAAAGTCGCCGTGAAGAACGGATGAACTATTCAATCAAAATCACTGTAGAACTCAGCAAAGATAACACCATTGCAGCAACCACCTCAGATATCTCTTTAAGTGGCGCAAAAATAAAGCTCTCACCGCGCTATCAAGTCAAAAAAGGGCAGTTATTAGGACTGCGCCTAGTTGGTCTTGAGCAAGATTTTGAATTAGGTTTAAAAAATGGTATTCAATATGAAGTTGTTGCAGTTGAGAAAATCTCTTCGGAATTTAATCACATTCGCTTAAAACGTACTTTTATAGAAAATAACGAAAAATTTGATGAGTTTTTAGAAAGTTTTATTCACGGCAATAAGCGTCGTTATAAAGTAAATTTAGATAACACCTTAGATGCAGTCGTCTCAAAAGGCTATGAGCAGTATTATATTCCCCGTGTTACCTCGTTATTTACTTTTTTTAGTTTGCAAAACGATAAACTCTACCCAAGTTTAGTGCTGACCACTGAAAACAATATCTTTATTCAGCGTTATTTTTGTGATGAGCGAAAGTTGTCATGTTTATACACCATTTTAAATCAGCAACGCTTAGCTCAGTTATTAAGTAACCCAGCCCCAGTTAAAGAAGAGTATTTATATACCTTTACGCACGTGGTTGCTGGAAAAGTATATTATTACTCAGCAACGCGCACTGAGTTGACTGCAGAGCCGCAATTAAGCGCATTATTTTTTGGTTTTGGTAGTCAAAAAGAAAGCTGGCAATGCTTTAAAGTACAGTTAATGCCAAGCCATCCTGAAGATTCATATATTCCGTTGAGCTTGCCAAATACCGCCGGCAAAGATATTGAAAAATTGAACAAGCCACCAACGCCTCGCGTACAAGGAATGATCAAAGACGTAAAATATCTTGTGATTTTAACCGCTGTAGGAACAGACGCTGAACAAACCCATTACCAAAGCTTTAGTTACGACAAAAGTATAGTTAATCAGCTCAAGCGCTTTGGTCACGGTAAACATAAAACCCCACCAAAGCTTGAAACCGTTGATTTAGAGTATGTAAATCTGCGCTCACATAAACGCTACTTGTATAAAACAGATGTAGTATTAACAACTCAGGATGAGCAAACACATACCGCTCATAGTCGTGATTTTTCGGTGATGGGTTTGCAAATTGAGTGTGACCAACCGGTTACTTTTCAAAAAGGTGAAGTTGTTGAATTAAGCTTGCCTGAGCTGCAAAAAATAACCAAAAAGCACACGCTGAGTAAATTAAAATACGAAGTGATGGCGGTCAGTAAATCGTTCACCACTATCAACTTAAAAGCCTTACGTATTGCTGATAACCCACACGAAGGGGTAAAGTTTTTTACGCAATTAATTGAAAATAATAAAGATAAATTAAAAGTATCTGAAGAAGCGCCAAAGGTGCCAGGATTATCGACAGCGCTGCGAAATATGGTAACTAAAAGTGTTTGTCAATTTCCGTTTTATTTACATAAAGAAGCTACACATTTTAAAACAGGAGCTATCGGTCAAGGCTTGTACCCTAGCCCATTGCATATCATTTTACAAAACTATGGCTTGCTTAATAATACCACCAGTATTGATGCTTTTTTATCGCCAGAGCAGCTCAATGACGTGATCACACCGCTTATAAAAGATCGCAGCCGTCAAGATCCACCGTTACCTTTCACTTTATTTATTCGTTTCGATCCTAAAAAATCAACCATTGAAGACGCTATAAAAAGCAAGTGCAGTGCTGGCGAAGATTATGCCCCACAGTTACTCTTTTTAAAGAAAGGTCTTAAATCTGAGTTGCTCTTTATAATGCGTATTTATATTTCACGCACTGGCCGCCCTGATACTGATTATTTATCTAACGAACTAAAATACGTAAGCCAATATGCATTGCATAAAGCAAAAGATCTTGAAGAGGCACTGTGGGCAGTCACAGGTGTTGGTGACATGGTTGATGTAACAGATGAAACGCTTAGTCATTTGGACTTTACCGCCGAGCTGGTAGAACAAATGAATAAGCGTAAACAGATTTGGCTTAAACGGCTAACTTAAATCTGTTACTTAACAGCAGGAATAGTTAGTAAATATAACAATTGTAATAGCGAGCCTTGGCAAATTGCGGCTTGGGCTTGTTCAACAACTTTAGGTTTACCGTGTACGGCAACACCGAGTCCTGCCGCAGCCATCATGGTTAAATCATTCGCACCATCACCAATCGCCACTGTTTGTTGCGTAGGTAAATTTAATCGTTGCTGTAATTGACCCAACACCACGGCTTTTTGCTGCGCATCAACAATCGTGCCTAGCACTTTACCTGTTAACTTATTATCTTTAAATTCCAAAACATTGGCATGTACTTCGTCTAGTTCAAGCAGTTTTTGCACTTGTTCAGCAAACGGCACAAAGCCACCTGAGGCAATGGCTAAATACCAATTATGCTGCTTTAGCACTTGGCATAGCGCTTTGATCCCTGGCATTAATGGTAAACTATTTTTTAGTTCATCAATTAAGCTTTGCTCAATACCCGCAAGTTTAGCGACTCGTTGATGTAAGCTTTCCCTAAAATCTAACTTACCAGCCATCGCTTGTGCGGTTACCGCAGCGACATCATCATATACATCAGCAAGCCTTGCGATTTCGTCAATACATTCAATCGTAATGGCGGTTGAGTCCATATCCATGACTAATAAACCGGGCTTAGTTAAAAGCGGTGGCTTACTAACTTGTACAAGTTGAAATCCCAATGGATGGGAAAATTCATTCAGTACCAAAGGATTAATGCTTGGACTTGGTGTCTCGCTGTAAAAACACAGTGCGGGGCTTAAGTTTGGCTCTGGTTGATAACGACAAAATGCACTGACAATAAACTGCTGCTGAGCTAAAAAGTTAGTTATATTAGCTAGTTGTTGGCCGCTAAAGTCCCCTGCAAAAGCAATACTAAACATTCCTTGCGGATCAGTTGGTAAGCTTGTTGGTACTAATAAAGCATCTTGATAGTGATACCACATACCTAACGACAACTGTGCCGATAACTGCTCTGATGAAAGGCTCGCAAAGCGCTCCAATGTCATGATAACTCCAAAAATGATACTAATGTCTCCCCTGTAAAATAACAATTATATCAATCGTGTTGGGTTATTGGCCATTTATAGCGACGGATAAATAGAGTGATAACAAGGCATAAATTTTATATGTAGTTGTTCTACATATAAAATTTATAACGCCGTTAGCGCTTTATTTAGCACGCTAGAAAAGCTAAATATTTAAGTCGATTGGTATTAATTCGCCATAAAGGGGGATTTAAGGTTATAGTTACGCTTAGTTGTAACATCAAAAACAAAAGCTGTCAGCAGCGTAAACGGTGACTATGAAAAATAACCATCTTAAAAACCCTATTTCAGCATCTCTTAGGCAACGCCTAGTACGATTAAGTATTGCTGCGGCATGCTTTGTATTGCTGACTTGGGTTGCTGTTAATGGTAGTTTTCAAAGTCACCAGTTGCTTTATGATAGTGCCGACAGCACAGCAAAAAGCTTAACTCGTTTTATGGCTCTCAATGCCAAAACGCCGCTACTTGAAAAAAACAAACCTGAATTAACAGCCTTATGTAACAGCATAAGCAAAGATGAATTTGTACTGGCTGCAACGATTTATGATCAGCAAGGCATACTTATCGCCAGTAGTGATAATTGGCAAGCTCACCATATTTTAGGTAAGCTGCCCAACTCCACTCCGGGTATTAGTAAACTTAAAACCCCGTTTGTTGAACCGATAATCAGTGATGACGACCGCCCTCTAGGATTTGTTGCAATAACTTACTTGACCCGCTCAGCAGTAGCAACCAGTCATAGCAGCTTTCATGACTTAGGCCGCCAAGTATTACTGATGCTAGTGATAACCTGTATTTTTACTTGGCAATTAGGCCGTGGTTTAAAGCGCTGGCAAGTAAATCGTTATATCCGAAAAAGTTCTGAGCACGAATCATAAAGCTGCTTTTGAAAACCTGCCTTATAAGGCGTTGTGATCTGCTTTAATTGGCATAACTGCTCAAACACCAAGGGTAACTGTAACGGCGTGTTTATTTGTCCTTGAAAGCCCGCTAACGGCATTGCAGGTGCATCTGTTTCAAGTAGTAAGTGCTCCGGTGCTATGTGAGCAACAACGGAACGTGTTTTTTGTGCTCGCTGATAAGTGATCACCCCGCCCACCCCGAGTTTAAAACCCTGTTTAATATAATACTGTGCTTGTTGTAATGAGCCTGAAAAAGCATGTATAACACCACCATATTTTGGCTTACAGCGCTTAAATGACTGTGCAATAAGGTCATGGCTTTGTCGATGATGCACAATCAATGGCAATTCAAGCTGATTAGCTAGGTCGATATGGTGCTCAAATATCTGAGTTTGCAAAACAATATCGTCAATACTGCGGTCAATGCCACACTCGCCAATAGCGACCAATTGCTGGCGATGTTGCACAGTAAACTCAGTCAGTTTGGCTAAATGACTGTGGTGATATTCTGCTAAAAAGTAAGGATGTAAACCTGCACCGATGCGCACTGCAGAATGCTGTTTAGCAAAAGCGCATAAAGAAAGAGATTGTGCCAAAGTGATCCCCGGCACGATCAATTTTTCGATCCCCAGCTGCTGACATTGCTGAATTAGCTTGGTGCGGGTGGCATCAAATTCAGTAAAATCTAAATGGCAGTGGGAATCAATAAACGCCATAATAAACTATGGGTTTAAACGTGTTATTTGCCAGCTGTTATCAGCTTGTCGCTGATATATAAAACGGTCATGCAGGCGGTGTGCACCACCTTGCCAAAACTCAATTTTTGTTGGCACAACACAGTATCCCCCCCAAAAATCTGGCAATGGTATTTCGCCTTTAGCAAACTTGGTTTTCATATTAGCAAAAGTTTCCATCAACACTTTACGCGATGATACAGGACGGCTTTGCTTTGAAGCCCATGCAGCTAACTGGCTTTCTTTGGGACGTGACAAAAAGTACTTGGCAACCGCTGAAGTTGGCAGTGGTTGTGCTTCACCATAAACAATCACTTGGCGCTCCATATGGTGCCACGGAAAATGTAAAGAGATTTTATTATTGCCTTTAAGCTCTTGTGCTTTACGCGAGCCGGTATTGGTAAAAAACACAAACCCGTTATCATCAAGATGCTTTAACAACACAATACGTTGCGAAGGCTGACCGGTTTCATCAACCGTTGCCACCACCATCGCCGTTGGATCTGGCAGTTTACTTGCTACCGCGTGCTCAAGCCAGGTTTCAAATTGCTTGAATGGATCATCAAGTAAATTCTCTTCGCTCAGAGCATCTTGCAAATACTCACGACGGATATCTTCAAGTTTCATAAAATTCCCTCTAGGTTCTAGGTTCTAGGTTCTAGGTTCTAGGTTC
>NZ_JACJEW010000090.1:0-9499 GCF_014164315.1 Pseudoalteromonas sp. SG44-1 | reverse complement strand
TTCTCGCATTAGGCTCTTTACGTGATAAAGCTAAAAGTTGCTTGGATTTTTCTAAGTTCAATTTAGTAAAAGTAGATAAGTATCAGTGTGCTAATTAGATCACATAATTTGGCAGATTGGTATAATAGGTTAAAGGAAAAGAATAAGAGCCTAAAGCCGACTCTATACATTTGCTATGTGGCACTCTACCGCTGTGGGCACCACGACATCGCCAAGCTCCAAATTGAGAAAGCCCGACTAGCAATAGTCGGGCTTTTTTACGTCTGCAGGAAAGCTATTGGCTTCGAGCCGTCAGTGTTAACCTTTGACATGCGTGTACTGCCACTTTTTAATCTTAAAAAACTCGCGCTACCCATAAGAAAAATGCAAGCTCGCACTCTTTGTAAGTAAAAGGCAAATCAGCATTATTCATAAGTGACTGTAAGCGTGTTTTATTAGGTATTATTTGAGTAATAAAGTCAGTCTGCTTTTCTTCTAATATGGTAGAATTTTATTTCTGTTTTCAATGCCAATGAGGGTTACCTTGCCTACCTCTGATTATCAACAAGTCTTAAATGAAATTACCGCTGAGGTGCAACCACTGTTATCACAAGGTAAAGTGGCGGATTATATTCCAGCATTGGCTGAGGTTGATGCTAACCAATTTTCTATTGCTATATATACGACTGATGGCCAGACATTTTGCGCAGGCGATTGCTCGCAACGCTTTACAATTCAATCTGTTTCTAAAGTAATGACGTTAACGTTAGCGCTGCAGCGCTATGGTAATGAATTATGGCAACGAGTCGGCAAAGAGCCGTCAGGTACTGCGTTTAACTCTTTGACTCAGCTTGAGTTTGAAAAGGGTATACCGCGTAACCCTTTCATAAATGCCGGTGCTATCGTTACCTGTGATGCGTTATATAGCCGCTTGTCTGCACCTATGCATTCAATGTTAGAAACATTTAGGTTATTGTCTGGAAATAAGGGCATAGTGATTGATAAGAAGGTCGCTAATTCTGAGTATGAATTTCGTCATCGTAATGCTGCAATGGGGCATTTAATGAAGTCCTTTGGTAACTTTAAAAACGAAGTTGATGATGTGTTATGGGCATATTTTAATTTTTGTGCAATAGAGCTCAATTGTGTCGAATTGGCTAAAGCATATAACTTTCTGGCCAATAAAGGGATAGATAACGTGTCTAATAGACGCGTACTTTCAAGTCTGCAAAACAAACAGCTCAACTCATTATTATTTACCAGCGGCCTCTATGATGCGGCGGGCGATTTTGGTTATAGGGTTGGTATGCCGGGTAAATCAGGAGTATCGGGCACTATATTAGCGGTGTTACCGAATAAGTTTACAGTGGCAGTATGGTCGCCTGGGTTAAATTCATTTGGCAACTCGGTGGCAGGAATAGCAGCCCTTGAGCTGCTATCTAAAAAACTTGATATCTCTATTTTTTAACTAATATGTATTGGGAGTTGTTACTGCTCCCAATAAACCTGTTCGAGGCAGTCTTCACGCTCAGGTAAACCACGAGATAAGCGCGGTGAATGCTGTACTAACACCTCAAAACTGGCACGGTTAGCATACTTACTAATTTGTGCTAATGATGAGTAGGTCATTGCCGGTTGCTGGTGTTTAGCTGAATTACCAACATTGAGCTTATGGTAAACATTTGCCGATAAGTCATGTAGTACCGCCGCTAATGCACAATCTCCTGCACCATTGGTGTTCTTAATAGAGTCTGGACCACCCATAAATGGCGCTGTATGGCTGTATGCACGAATTGGCTGCTGACAGTCAACTTTGCGCATAGCGCGCGAAAACTCATAACGATTGAAATCTGGTATTGCGCCAGGCAGCAATGGGTATTCTGTTTCTCGTTTAAATTGCTCATCGATGTAGCCTGCCATAAACAAGCCTTTTTCACCTGCGGTACAGATCACTAAATCTACCCAATCAAGTGCTTTATCAGCAGCAAGTAGAGGGTCTTCAAAGCCAGTTATTGCCAGCCCTTCTTCCTCATTCATTGCTAAAATATCAACATGTTTTTCAACAAAACTAGCCCACCAAGTAGGGTCTTGCTCGATTAAAAACTTAGTACCAAGAGTGAGTACGACAGGGATGCCAGCATCATTGGCATATTTGACAGCTTGCATTGTTGCTTCTGTCATCGTCTCAGAACCTTGCGTACGCATTAAGTAAGCACTGATCACTAATGCCGATGAGTTCTCTATTAACTCCTGATCGATTGATTCAGGTCGTAGGTGGTTCATCAGCCCTGCGCTGATGGCAAAAGTACGTTCACCAGTATCGTCAATGAGTGTAAAGCAGCGACCGATCGGACCATCTACCGGTTGTAAGTAGTCGAGATCGACACGACTTGAGGTGTTACATAAAAAGCGATAAGCGTAGCTACCAATTTTAATGTTTTCACTCATCACACCCAGTAGTACAGAGCGGTCATCCGCTAATACTGAGTAGTTGTGCATAGTGTTGCCGATAGTACCGCCTGCAAACTCATAATCGATCATATCGTTGAGTTTTAAGCGGTCATATAATGCATTGGTTATATCACTATCAATAACTTGCGACATACCTCGGCGCAGTTGAAATTCGTCAAGGAAAGCTTGATCGACTTTAGCTTCTATATCAACTACGATTTGATCTATCCCTGTGATGTAGCTGCGTTGCAACTTATCACTGGCGTTGAGTTGATTAGTAAGTGGATCTTTGGCTTCCACTGGAAAATAATGTTTATGCCTGCGGCGTCCAGGAAATTTCATTTGCTACCCGTGTGTTGTGAGCTAAATAAAAAAAGCGAGAGATTATATCGTAAATCGCACGGGGTGAGCCATGTTAAAGCTGTTTTAATTTGTTTTATTTTTATCACTAATCAGTATATTTAGCGTTTTAATGGCCTAAGTGAGTATAATTAAACAATAATTAGTTAAAGATTAAGTCAATGAGTGAACAATTGAACGATCAATATTGGATGGCGCAAGCTCTAGAGTATGCAAAAAAAGCGGAGCAGTTGAATGAAATTCCTGTCGGTGCTGTACTGGTCAAAGATAATCAGTTGATTGCAGCTGGCTACAATCGTTCGATTACCGATAACGATCCTTCTGCTCATGCAGAGATGATTGCGATACGCGAAGGTGGCAAGGTCGTTAATAATTACCGCTTGATTGATTGTACTTTATACGTCACGTTGGAGCCATGCTCTATGTGCGCCGGGTTGCTAGTACACAGTCGTATCAAACGTTTAGTGTTTGGTGCTGCGGATGAAAAAACAGGATCAGCAGGCTCTATTATGAATCTATTACAAGATCCTAGATTAAATCATCAGGTTGAAGTTGAGGCCGGAATACTAGGTGAGTTATGTGGGCAAACTATTTCTGATTTTTTTAAACGCCGCCGTCAAGAAATAAAAGCTGCAAAGAAAGCTTTGCGTGACCTGAAGGCTTAACCTGCAGGTGCTGCAATGCTTAACTCTGCCATTTGTTGCATTGCAAACATTCTGCGACGCCAAATTACTTTTCTATGTAAATTACGCAGCATTATTCTGCGACGGGTAGATGATGAATAAATAACATTTCGTTTGAACGAATGTGTACGCCGACGTTTCAGCATGGTTTCTCCTGAAAATGTGAGAGTGAGAAAAGATATAAGTTAATTATATACTTGATACTACACATTAGTGATCATTTGATGACAAGTAAATAGATATTTTAGTTTGCGCGTACCTATCGCATTTAAAGTTATTTTTATTGTTCGCCGTTATCTTTTTTTTGCGGTGCTTGCTCATCGATACTGTCATCTTTTGTTGGGGAGACCGTGGTTTGTATTGTGGCAGGCTTTGGATTTTTAATCTCAGCAGCTTGGGTAGTAGGTTGATCTATTTGTTCTGCATCATCGGGTTCAGTAGTCGGTGTGCTGATCGCGTCATTTTCATCTAACCAAACTAGTGCATCGTAGTAACGACGAATATTATCCACATACTTGACTGCAACGTCACCGCGCGAATAGCCATACTTGGTTTTACGGTAGTAACGTTTTTTGATTAATAGCGGTAAGCGTTTTTTCACATCAGCCCATTTATCAGGGCTAGCACCTTGCTGCTCGGTAATAATACGAGCATCGTTCACGTGACCCCAACCAATATTATAGGATGCTAAAGCTAGCCAAGTACGATCTGGCTGAGGAACGCGGTCGGGAATTCGTTTTTCTAGCTTCGTCAAATATTCTGCGCCGCCTTTGATATTTTGCTCAGGAGCAAGACGATTAGTTACGCCGACCTGCTTTGCAGTATCACGAGTGAGCATCATAATACCACGAACTCCTGTGGGGGATTTTGCTCGCGGATTCCACATTGATTCTTGATAACTTAAAGCTGCAAGTAATCGCCAATCTAGGCTGCCTGCATATTGCTCAAACCAAGGTTGATATTTTGGCAGTGTTTCTTTAATTGCTTCAATATAGGCAAGGGTATTAACGTAGTTAAATTGGCGGACATGGCCAAAATATTTTTCTTCAAGTACATAAAGCTGATTACTTTGTTTTACTTCACCAAAAAACGGCACCATTAACGCATATAACGAATCGTCGCCGTCTTTGCGCAGCAGCCAAGCAATGGGATCGTTACGAGTAACAGAAAAACCAATACTAAGATTAGGGTGATAGCGACGAAACAACGATAGGGTATGTGAGTCGGCAAGAGTGTAATCAATTTCACCATCGATCACTGCTTGTAATAGCTCTTCTTCGTCGAGATCTTCTGTTTCGCGCCAATTTAAATTGGGGTGACTTTGTTTAATTTGTTGCAGTGCCAATGAATGGCTACTTTTGGCAAGTACTGTCAGGTTATCGGTTAGATCATCAAAATCACGAGGTCTTACTCTACCTTGTTTATAAACCAGTTTTTGGCTAATTGTGCGATAGGTTGGGCCAAAACGGTAATCTTGGGCGCGTACTTTATTGTACGTTAAACCAGAGGCTATTAAGTCTAAATCGCCGCTATCTAAGCGTGAAAACATGTCGGATAAGTTAAAAAATGGCACCATCTCCAGTTCAACCCCAAGGTGATCTGCAAACTCTTGGGCTAACTCATATTCAAATCCTTGTTCACCTTGCACTGCTTGATAATAATTACTTGCTCCAGCTAACGTACCCACTCTGATTTTGTTTTGAGTTTTTATTTGGCTAAGTTGAGATTGCTGCTGTTGCATATCGCAGGCACACAAAAGCATTACTAACGTAATGATTGTTATTAGCTTTTGTTTAAACATACTGTGCCCCTTGAATGCTATTACACCCTTATATCAAAACTTTGCGATGACGTCACTTGGCGATTTGTCATAGTTGACTTTACTGTGTTTGATATTTCATCTGCCACTAGGCATTATTAGTAATAAACGATGCTAACTTATAGCGCTCTTGCCGCAATTTTAATTCCCTGCTTAACCTGTATTTCCGAGTTACTTGAGTATATAATACCCGCCTAAAATATCGTTCAATCCCTAACCCCGGATGAAAATACCTATGTTGATCCTTCGTGGTGCACCAGCACTTTCCGATTTTAGAGTTCAGAAAATTTTAGCCCGTTGCCAACAGGCGCAACTTCCAGTCACTAATGTATACGCTGAGTATGCACACTTTGCAGATCTAACCGCACAGCTGTCAAGTGATGAGCAAACTAAGCTTGAGAAGTTACTTACCTATGGTCCAACGATTGCCGAACATACACCTGCAGGCACTTTGGTGTTAGTAACGCCTCGTCCTGGCACAATCTCGCCATGGGCTTCAAAAGCGACGGATATTGCACATAATTGTGGCTTAACTCAAGTACACCGTGTTGAGCGCGGCATCGCTTATTATGTTGAAGGTGACTTAAACGCTGAGCAATTAAATCAAGTTGCAGCCTTATTACATGACCGCATGACCGAAGCAACGCACAGCGCAATGGACGACGCTGCGACGTTATTCCGTACTGATGCACCGAGTCAAATGTCATCAGTTGACATTTTAGCCGGCGGCCGTGAAGCGCTAGCAACTGCAAACGTTGAGCAAGGTTTTGCCCTTGCTGATGACGAAATTGATTACTTGGTAGAAAACTTCCAAAAGTTAGGGCGTAACCCGAACGACATTGAATTATTTATGTTTGCACAAGCAAACTCAGAGCATTGTCGTCATAAAATTTTTAATGCAGATTGGACCATCGATGGTGTAGTTCAGCCTAAATCGCTATTCAAAATGATTAAAAATACCTACGAGCTAAACCCTGAAAACGTATTATCTGCTTATAAAGATAACGCCGCAGTAATGAAAGGTTCGAAAGCGGGTCGTTTCTTCCCAAATCCTGAAGGTGAATATGCATATCATCAAGAGAACATTGAAATCTTGATGAAAGTTGAAACCCATAACCACCCAACTGCGATTGCACCTTTTTCTGGTGCTGCTACCGGTTCAGGTGGTGAAATTCGTGATGAAGGTGCAACAGGCCGTGGCTCTAAGCCAAAAGCAGGTTTAGTTGGCTTTACTGTATCAAACTTACGTATTCCTGGTTACGAGCAACCGTGGGAAACTGATTTTGGTAAGCCTGCTCGTATCGTTACAGCATTAGATATTATGACTGAGGGCCCATTGGGTGGCGCTGCGTTTAATAATGAGTTTGGTCGTCCAAACTTAGTCGGTTACTTCCGCACTTATGAAGAGCAAGTAACCAGTCATAATGGCCTTGAGGTGCGTGGTTACCACAAGCCAATTATGCTTGCAGGTGGTTTAGGTAATATTCGTACTGACCATGTACAAAAAGGTGAAATTCCTGTTGGCGCTAAGTTGATTGCGTTAGGTGGCCCAGCGATGAACATTGGTTTAGGTGGCGGCGCTGCTTCATCAATGGCGTCAGGCCAATCAAATGAAGATTTAGATTTTGCGTCAGTACAACGTGAAAACCCAGAAATGGAACGTCGTTGTCAAGAAGTCATCGATAAATGCTGGCAGTTAGGTGATGCTAACCCAATCGCGTTTATTCACGATGTGGGCGCGGGCGGTTTATCAAATGCATTCCCTGAGCTTGTTAATGACGGTGGTCGTGGGGGCAAATTCCAACTGCGCGATATTCCGAATGATGAGCCGGGCATGGCACCGCATGAGATCTGGTGTAACGAGTCTCAAGAGCGTTATGTACTTGCTGTCGCGGTTGAAGATTTTGACCGTTTTGAAGCCATTTGTAAGCGTGAACGTGCGCAATATGCTGTAATAGGTGAAGCGACTGAAGAGCGTCATTTAACCGTTGCAGATAGCCATTTTGGTAACAACCCCGTTGATTTACCACTGGATGTGTTATTAGGCAAAGCACCTAAAATGCACCGTGAAGCGCAATCTCAACAAGTTATTGGTAAAGCGCTGGATACTGCAAATATTGACGTAAGTGAAGCGGCAACACGTTTATTACGTTTACCTGCGATTGCTGAAAAGACGTTCTTGATCACCATTGGTGACCGCTCAGTAACAGGGCTAGTTGCTCGTGACCAAATGGTTGGTCCTTGGCAGGTGCCAGTTGCTAACTGTGCCGTAACTGCAGCAACGTATGACACTTACCATGGTGAGGCAATGTCTCTTGGTGAGCGTACACCTGCAGCATTGCTTAATTACGGCGCATCAGCACGTTTGGCCGTAGCTGAATCATTAACCAATATTGCTTGTGCTAACATTGGACCGCTTGAAAACATTAAGTTGTCTGCTAACTGGATGGCAGCAGCTGGTCACCCTGGCGAAGATGCGGGTCTTTACGAAGCAGTTAAAGCGGTGGGTGAAGAGCTTTGCCCTGCGCTTGGTTTAACCATCCCTGTGGGTAAAGACTCTATGTCGATGAAAACCCAGTGGGATGAGAATGGCGAGCAGAAGTCAGTAACCGCACCATTATCACTTATTATCACCGCGTTTGGTCGTGTTGACGATGTACGTAAAACGGTTACTCCGCAGCTACGTACAGATAAAGGTGAAACCTCACTTATCTTGGTTGACTTAGGTGCAGGTAAAAACCGACTAGGTGCTTCAAGTTTAGCGCAAGTTTATAAGCAATTAGGTGATGTAACGCCAGATGTAGATAGCCCTGAATTACTAAAAGGCTTTTACAATGCAATGCAAGCGTTAGTCGCTGATAATAAGTTACTTGCTTATCATGACCGTTCAGACGGTGGTTTATTTACCACAGTGGCTGAAATGGCATTTGCGGGTCATACTGGTGTGACTGTTAATTTAGATGGTTTAACAGGTTCTGACATTGAAGCACTTTATAATGAAGAGCTCGGTGCGGTAATCCAAGTTGCTAACAGTGATTTAGAGGTCGTGAATGCAGTATTTGCTGAGCATGGCATTGCTGCAATCAGCCATGAAATTGGCACACTTAACAGTGACGACAGTGTGGTATTTAACCGCGCTGGTAACCCTGTACTTAGTAATACGCGTACTGAATTACGTACTATTTGGGCAGAAACCACCTACCAAATGCAAGCACGTCGTGATAACCCTGATTGTGCCAAGCAAGAATTTGATGCCAAGTTTGATGTTAAAGACCCTGGTCTTAACGTTAAACTAAACTTCGATTTAAATGAAGATGTGGCAGCACCGTATATTGCGACAGGCGCTAAGCCTAAAATGGCTATCTTACGAGAGCAAGGTGTTAACTCGCATTTAGAAATGGCAGCAGCATTTAACCGTGCTGGTTTTGCGGCAGTTGATGTACACATGAGCGATATTCTTGAAGGGCGTTTAAGTCTGGAAGAGTTTAAAGGCTTAGTGGCATGTGGCGGCTTCTCTTACGGTGACGTGTTAGGTGCTGGTGAAGGTTGGGCTAAATCAATCTTATTTAATGATATGGCACGTGAGCAGTTCCAAAGCTTCTTTGAGCGCCAAGACTCATTTAGTTTAGGTGTGTGTAACGGTTGTCAGATGTTATCAACATTAAAAGAGTTGATCCCTGGCACTGAACATTGGCCACGCTTTGTGACGAATAAATCTGAGCGTTTTGAAGCACGTTTTAGCTTAGTTGAAGTGCAAGAGAATCCTTCGGTATTCTTCAACGGTATGGCGGGCTCTCGTATGCCTATCGCTGTGTCTCACGGTGAAGGTCATGCTGAGTTTGCTAATGATGCAGCAGTGAATGCAGCGCTTGAGTCAGGTACTGTAGCGGTTAAGTTTGTTGATAACTACGGTAACCCTACGACACAATACCCTGCTAACCCGAACGGCTCGCCAGAAGGTATCACAGGCATTACTTCAGCTGATGGCCGTGCTACTGTAATGATGCCACACCCTGAACGTGTATTCCGTGCGGTTGCTAACTCGTGGCACCCAGATGAGTGGCGCGAAGATAGCCCATGGATGCGTATGTTCCGCAATGCACGTAAAAATGTAGGCTAAACTATATTTATACACACTAGATTCATTATCTAGTACTAGAATAAAAGGCTGCACTATGCAGCCTTTTTTGTTTATGCTGGTCAAAGG
>NZ_JACJEW010000008.1:0-136761 GCF_014164315.1 Pseudoalteromonas sp. SG44-1 | reverse complement strand
GATAATACTGCGCCACTGTTCAAGGCTACGTGTTTTTCTCATGGCTATCTCCTCATTGAAATTCGGAAATAGCTTAATCATTTTGACGAGTTACTGGCAGGTGCATTTTGCTAGACGCTTACGTTGAAAATTAGCTTTTAGTGTAGTTAATTACTAGCTTTTAATGCAGCTGTGATAGCTTAGGAGAATTAGGTGCAGGAAAAAGTTAGCGAGGTGAAGGTTAAAAACAAACCCATTTAACTATACAGCCACTTTAATTGAGCAAACAAAACTGTACAACTAAATTTACTTTTTAGGCTCAAAACATTTCTATTGCTACTTGGTACTTGGTACTTGGTACTTTAATTTCAGCTATTAAATGGGTCATTATCCCTATTAAAGTCAAATTATTCGAAAAAAAATAACTGACTGATACTATTTAACTTTTTACTAAGTGGCCGGATTTTTAAGCTAACAACTATTTTGGCGTGAAATGCCTGCAAAACGTAAGATCTTTTAGATTGTTTGCCTGTGATTGTACTTTCTAAGCGTTTTTCACGCTGGTATGCATGAGTTGTAAAATAGGAACGCCCTCTTTATACTGAACGCATATATCCTTAGCCATCTAAAAAAGCCATAATCATTATGCTCAAGACTATTTATCCATCCAAAAGCTTGTTTATCCAGCTCTTATTTATTTTTATAATAGTAGCATCCATAATGCTTTCACATGAAGAAAAATCAAGCATAAAAACGGGGTACAGCCTTGAAACTCTCACTACCAAAATAGTTATCAACCATGGTTGGCCTCTAACTTATAAAAAAAGCCAAAGAGGGTGGCCTTCCATTATCTATTACACCAACTTGTCAATCATATTGTTAATTGCTTTTTTTGTCGGTTTGGTAATTCCTTTGGTGATTAATCTCGGCACTTTCTATTGTGAAAAAAGAAAAAAATAGAAAAATAGAAAAATAAAGTTAAGAATACCATTAATTAGAGTGATATGGGATTAGGGGGCGGCTTTAACAATGTCTTTATTGGCTTGGCATACTCCTAGATAAATAAGCAGAGATAAAATCTGAAAGTTACTTATCTCTTTACTTATCTTTGCCTTCTACTTTCTACCTATTATGTCGTCGATGACACAACGTTTAGTAAAGTGTCTGTTAACGTAGGCTTTGCGCCAACTGCATTAAATGAAAGTTCATTTTAAGGCGACCTAACTATCTAATAGCTACGTTGCTTTCAATCAAAATAATAAGCCAACTATTACTCAATAATTACTCCTGTAATATTCCACTACGGGCCCTATGTCATAGTCAATCACGCACCTTGTTATTGAAAATTTATACACGCTAACAAATTGTTCACTAAATTTATATATTTGGTATTATTCGCTTTTTCGTATAATAAGTTAATAACGAATGAAGTAATAACAAACCTATAAGCTCACACACCGCTACTTCAGCAGTAGAGGTAGAACTAGTATAATAGAAAATAGAGGTTATTTTATAAACTCTTGTTGATAAGAAGTAACCAAACACACTAGGAAATATCAATAGTAATACCGAGCAGAGAATGATGAATCGTATGATCAAATGCTGATTTTTTAAAATATTATCTTCCCATGCTCGAACTACAACATACAGGTACGGAGCAAATATGAATGGGATATACAAAAAAAGATTTAAGCTCTCGTCGCTACGAGTGAGTATTCCGAAAATCAATAGAATACTAATAATTAGAAATAAAAGACTACAAATGACCGACAGTGTTTTAACAAAGAATTGTTTCATGAGTGCTTATTGTCGCCTAGATTATTAAATAAATTTAAGATGAGATAGGTTAAGTTATTCTATCTATCAAATCAATAGATTAAAGAATCGCCCGCAAGCGCCCCCCCGTTTAAAGGAGTCCTAACTAAGCACTGTGCTTTTCTTTATTATCTAATTCGACTAACTGATTTTTGAACACTCCCCTCCCGGTCTGCAATCAAGCACCCGAGGTTTTCGCTACGCTCTGTTAAATTGTGGCAGACACAAAGTTTAAGAAATTAAACCCAGTACAATTAGTGAATAGCGATTCTTGCTTACAGTCTGAACTGTTTTGTATAAATAGCACTTATTGGAAGCAATGAAAATAGGCTCTAAAAACATGCCTAAGTGGTTGAAAATATATTTTCAAGCTGATAGTAAGTGGTCGAATCAGCCACTTACTAAATCACTAAAGCTTTAAAGCTAATCTTTTAGGGTAACTAAATGGTTGGCATTCAACGCATTTTATTTCATGCGCATCAGTATGTGCGGGATTTATTATAAAATTATACTCATCTGAACAAACAGATGAAGGAACTTGCAGTACAGCTTCTCCCATACTCGTTAACCAGTCGCTACCCACTATTTGGGTTTTTAATATATAAGGGTGATCATCCCAGTCACTTGGTAGATCAGATACAACCAAGCGTTTAATTTTCAGTTTATCAGGTATCAATATAGATGTGACTGATAGCTGCTTGTTAAGTATATCCGTAGAGTCGTTCACTAACCTCTCAAGCATTGCAAGTGAACGGCTACTTGCTGTGTAAACAACAGGTTTACCAGCCATGTGCCATCTACCTTCTGCATAAAGCCCACCTAGGCCTGATAGCGCGTTATTTGAATTGTTATGTTCAGTTGGGGCAATTCTATAACAAATCATCAAGCAGTGAATCCATACTCTAGCCCATAAATAATTCGCTTAATTAACTCACGGCCGCGAATGGTATGCAAAAATTCTTTTGGCGCATTGCCATCGAACTGCGTATGAGCGGTGTTCAACCACTCATTCCAACGTTTTACATCACCAAAGTATGAAATACCTATAGACGACAAACGTGCAACTTCCAATGCATTTTGACTTAAGTTAATACCTAAACGTTTGCGCTCTTTTACATGTCGCTCCAATGTCCGCGTAGTAGTACCAATAGTCTTAGCTATTAGTTTTTGTTCCCATCCAAGCGATTTACTAAGAAGGAAAATGGACGAAGCTTTCAAGCCTGTAGTAGCAACAGTAATTTCTTCTAGTGCATTAGAGTTATTAGTGATTAACCCACCACTCACTACTTTTATAAAATCAAACTTTAAAGTTTCCATAGACACCTCCAGCGACAATTGTCGTTAATTATAATACCAAGTGTCAAAACTAGCAAGGTGACATAGCGCTATTCGCTGATAGCTGAACGAGATGGCCGCTGGGGTTCTTGCATCTCATGCGCACCATGCAATTTGTCTAATTCTGTATCAGTCTAATGTAAAGTACTCTCTTGAGTAAATTCAAACACACTAACAACTTTGGCCTTTAACCTTGCTAACTTTACCCTCGCGAGCATTACTCTTTTCCAATTAACCACGACTATTACTTGTATCTGCTCCCCTAAAAAGCGGATAATTGCAGCTAAATGAAAATACACTGACTAAGTCTGGCGCAAACACCTGCAAGCCTTACTTATTAGTGCGCATGAAGGTGGACCAACTCAATGGAAATTAAAGTTAATTTTCTCGATAATCTTAGATTAGAAGCTAAGTTTGACGATTTCTCAGTCATTGCGGATCAACCAATCCGTTACAAAGGCGATGGCTCTGCGCCAAGTCCATTTGACTACTTTTTAGCATCTTCGGCTTTATGTGCTGCGTACTTTATTAAAGTGTATTGTAATGCCCGTGATATCTCGACTGACGGTATTCGTGTTGCGCAAAACAACATTGTTGATCCTGAAGATCGTTATAACCAAATCTTCCAAATCCAGGTTGAACTCCCTGAAAGTATTTCTGAAAAAGACCGCACCGGCATTTTACGCTCTATTGATCGTTGTACCGTAAAGCGTGTTATTCAAACCATACCTGAATTTAAAATTGATGCCGTAGAGAGCTTAGATAACGACGCGCAAGCCATGTTAATGGCAAAATCAGCAGGCAGCGAAAACACCTTTATTTTAGGTAAAGATTTACCGCTTGAGCAAACCATTGCTGATATGACTGCGATTTTGGCTGACTTAGGCATGAAGATTGAAATTTCATCATGGCGTAATATTGTACCAAACGTCTGGTCATTGCATATTCGTGATGCTGCATCACCGATGTGTTTTACCAATGGTAAAGGCGCCAGCAAAGAAAGCGCATTATGTTCAGCCCTTGGCGAGTTTATTGAACGTTTAAACTGTAACTTTTTTTACAATGACCAGTTCCTTGGTGAAGAAATTGCCAACAGCGAATTTGTTCATTACCCGAACGAAAAATGGTTTCAGCTCACTGATGATGACTCACTACCAGAAGGTATTTTAGACGACTATACCTTGAGCATTTACAACCCTGAAGATGAACTGTGCGGCTCGCACCTTATCGACACAAACTCAGGTAATATTGAGCGCGGTATTTGCTCTATCCCGTATGTGCGTCAATCTGACGGCGAAACCGTATACTTTCCATCAAACTTAATTGAAAACTTATTTTTAAGTAACGGTATGAGTGCCGGTAATAACTTTGCAGAAGCCAAAGTACAATGTTTATCTGAGATTTTTGAGCGCGCGGTTAAACGCCAAATTATCGAACAAGAAATTGTACTGCCTGATGTACCGGAAGAAGTACTTGCTAAATATCCAGGTATTGTTGCTGGTATTAAAGGCTTAGAAGAGCAAGGCTTTCCAGTTGTGGTAAAAGATGCCTCCCTTGGCGGACAGTTTCCAGTGATGTGCGTTACCTTAATGAACCCAAAAACCGGTGGCGTATTTGCTTCATTTGGTGCACACCCAAGCTTTGAAGTCGCCCTTGAGCGCAGCTTAACTGAGCTATTACAAGGTCGCAGCTTTGAAGGCTTAAATGACGTACCAAAACCCACCTTTAACAGCATGGCCGTATCAGAGCCTGAAAACTTTGTTGAGCACTTTATTGACTCAACAGGTAAAATTTCATGGCGCTTTTTCAGTGCGAAGCACGATTATGACTTTGTTGAATGGGATTTCTCCGGCACTAACGAAGAAGAAACCGCAAGCTTGTTCGGTATTTTAAAAGACTTAGGTAAAGAAGCTTACATTGCTGAGTTTTCAGACCTAGGCACAGCGTGTCGTATTTTAGTGCCTGATTACTCTGAAGTTTACCCAGTAGAAGACTTAATTTGGGATAACACCAACAAAGCCCTTAAGTACCGTGAAGACATTTTAAATCTGCACAGCTTAGATGAAGATCAGCTTGCCGATTTAGTTGAGCGCCTAGAAGACAGCCAGCTTGATAACTACATCGACATTATTACCCTAATTGGTGTTGAGTTTGACGAAAATACCGTTTGGGGTCAGTTAACGATACTTGAACTTAAGCTGTTAATTTACTTAGCACTGGGTGACTTAGAAGCGACCATGGAACTGGTTGAAACCTTCTTGCAATTTAACGATAACACCGTTGAACGCGGGTTGTTCTATCAAGCAATGCACGCGACTTTAGAAGTTGCGCTAAATGATGACTTAGAAATTGAAGACTACATTCACAGCTTCACCCGCATGTTTGGCCAAGAAGTAATGGATGCAGTAGTCGGCTCTATCAATGGTGATGTGATGTTCTACGGTTTAACTCCAACCAATATGCAACTTGAAGGGTTAGATCGTCATCAGCGTTTGATCGACAGCTATAAAAAACTGCATGGGGCTCGCGCTGCAAGAGCCAAATAACTATTGTCAGCGCGAGATTTGCGTAGGCGGGATTTTATATCGCGCTGTTACTCTTTCTGTCGGACAATAACTTCTTAAATTTAAGCACCTAGCAATGGCAGGTGCTTTATTTTTTTATAGCGCAAAGCCAACGATATACAATGGGCTAACTCTTTAACTGGCACGGTTTGATTAAGCTTAAACACCAAAGCACGGTTACCTTCATAGCTAAACGTATCACCATAAAGCTCTTTGAAGGTTTCAATAAGTTTAGTTTTACAGTTAAAGTAAATACAAAATTGCTCAGCTGATTTTGGTTTGTGATCAAAACGAATGGTAGTGCCTATTTTTGAAATATAACTCGGCTCTCCCCACTTGAGTGTTTCTTCAAGTTCAGTGATGCCATCCTGCACAGCTACCTGCAAAATCAGACTTCTGATCTCATGTAATACAACCGCGATATTTTCAGGGTACGTCGTAAATTTTTGTTTAACACTCTGATTCATTTAACGCTCCTTAAAGAGTCGTAAAATTAGGCTATTTCGTTAACTCAAGTATTTTTACTTTGTTTATCTGTGCTGAGTAAATTTTGCCCTGCCACTTCGGCTTTTTAGCTAACCATGCCGGCTTTTCTGAATGTTTCCAGATACCCGCAATCAATTAACGGCTGGCTCATACCGATAATGGCCGGTGATCTTATAACGAAACAGTACATCCTCAAGTTGCGGCCCTGCGCCTATGTTATGCACTATTAATGGGGTTTTGTTATCAGCAGTGTATGTATCTACCACGATACCGATATGCGGCAAATTGCCCGGCAGCATCCACGTGACAATATCGCCTGCTTTATAGGTCTGAGCATTATTAGTTATGGGCAGTACTGTAGCGTGGCGTTTAAAAAAAGCCTGTAAATTAGGCACGCGACGATGATCAATATTACTATCGGGTTTAGTTAGCCCCCATATTCTTGTTGATGGATAGACTGAAAAATTATCGCGCATATCTTCATGAACTAACTTTTGTAAATCGATACCCAGTGCTCGGTAGCTGCGAATAATCACATCTGTGCATACGCCAATATTGGCAGGTACATCGCCATTTGGATAGGCAATGCGGTGATAAGCGCCGTCATAGCGCACGCTTTGTGTTGTTCTATCATTTGCAGCGTTTACAAAATCAACAGCAAATGAGTTGGCTAAGCTATAAAAAGGGCTTAGCAGTAGCAATATGCACACTATTTTATTCATCAAAATCCTAGCGGTTTGAGCTGTTCCTTTTTTATATAGTTACACTGTACGTACATTTTGTAAATTATTTAAAAGATAATGATTCATAAAAAAGCCCAAGCAAATCGCTTGGGCTTTAATCTTTTTCAACGCTTCAATGTGCTAAATTACTTTTGCAATTTAATGCCATTAAAGTGCGCTTGTAAGTCTGTTACCAATGTTTGTTTTGGTAAATCTGCAAACGGTTTGTCGGCAAATTTGCTACCACGAAGCTGTACGTTTAAACGCGCAGCTTGTGGGTTTAACATAGTTTGCTGGTAGTAGTCTTTAATATCTGCAAGCGTGACTTTTTCAACTTCAGCGATTAACTTATCCTTTGAATCAAAATCAAAGTTTTCACGATACCAATCGCCAATCAGTGGGCCCATTTCATCGCTAAGATTTTTAGGCTGCTGTTTAAGCGACACTAATACGGCATTTTTAAGTTGAGCAAACGTTTCTTCGCTCATGTTATCAAGCTCTACTGCATATTGCATTTTGAACTCTTCAAAACGCGCTTGCATGGTTTTTACATCTTTTACTGGGGTTTGAATAAACAAGCCAATCGCTGAGTAATCTTCAATTGGCCGTGCTAAGCCACCAACCGCATATGCTAATTGCTCTTCAGTACGTAACTTGTCAAACGCGACGGTACTAAAGTGACCTTGTAAAACTTGCGCTTGCGCTTTTTGCTTATAGCCTGCAATCGGGTGTACGGTCATATCAATAATAGCAACATCAGCCACATCAATATCTTTTTGCAATACAATCGTTTCGCCTGGTTGCGGTAACCACGCTTTACTGCGCGCAAATTCAGTGCTTTTATGCGCCGCTGGTAAAACTGCCGTTAACTCTTTAGCTATCGCTTCAACATCTGATTGGTTATAGTTACCATAAGTGAACACCCGCATTTCGTTATTAGCAAAGGTATGCTGTTTAAGCTGCTCAAAATCTGCAATGGTTAATGCTTTTGCCGTATTGATCAGTGCATCGGTGTCAAAGCTGCCAGTTCGTATTAATTTAGAATACTCACCAAACGCTTGATAATAAGGGAATTGTTTTTGGGCGTTTAATAAATCACGTTGGTAACGATCAAGCGCTTGAGCAAAACCTTGCTCAGTTACTTGCACATCAATATTTGTCAATGCTTGCGCGAGTAAAACATTTTGTTTATCGGTAAAACCACTCATTGAAAGGATAAGTCCGTTACTTGCTTCAAGGCCAACACTCATACCTGCCACGGCAGCTTCGGTACTTAGCTTGCTTTGTTGTAAGTTAAATAAGTCAGACCATACTGAATAAAGTACTTTAGCTTTGATATCCGTCAGAGCATCTGGGGTATTTAAGTAAACTTCGACCAAACCTTTCGGTTGCTCGGCAAAGTTTTGACTCGCTTGGCGCCATACTTTTACGCCATTTTTATCATATACCAGCTTAGGGTGTTTTTGCTCTGCAAATTGTGCCGTTTTAATCGCAAAACTCTCAGGTAATAAACGATTTACCGTAGGTAATGCTAAGGCAAACTGACTAGGCTTACTCCAGCTGGCAATTTCAGCATCACTGATATCTTCAATGCGGTATTTACCATCGTAAAAATGCAATTGTGAATCGGTTTCTTCTTGCTGTGAGGTATACCAAATACGTAGAGTATCAGCATTGAGTTGCGCAAGTACGTTGTTGATCGCAGCTGCATCAAACTTAGCATAATAAAAAGGCGCATTAATAACGTGGTTTAGTGGATAATCTTGCATGCTACCAGTTAAATTACTGACATAGCCAAATTCATCGCCTTTTTCTAAAAATTGAAATTCATTATTAAGTGAAGTGCGAATTTCATTAAAGTATTTACTATCTACACCTTCTTTTTTGATCAAATCAATATATTGCATTATTGTTGCAACGATCGTTTCACGGTTTTTCATGCCTTCATCGGTTAATTGCACATTAACCGTCAGCGCACCGTAATTACCATATTGGGTTGGTGCTGCCCCGGCTGAAAGTTGTGAAACCCAGCCTTTATCACGCAAAATTTGCGCCGGGCTACCTTGCATTTCATTGCTTAATAAGTATGCTACAAAACGGTTAGGTTTAACGGCAAACTCATTGCTGTTATCGGTAATAGTAAAATCAAGTTGTAACTCTTTTACGTCTTCATTCGGCGCGTAGTGAACGCGTTTTCCACCAACGTTATCAAAATCTAGCTTTGTGGTAACAGTTGGTTTGTCGATCTTTTTATCTTCAATATCAGCGAAGTATTTTTGTGCTTTCGCTTCCATTTCCGCAAGTGGTAGATTTGAAATCATTGCTACTTTCATAATGTTAGAAGAGTAGTATTTATTATAAAAATCAACGGTTTCTTTATGTAGAGAGCTACCGTCTTTATCACCTAATGTTTCAAGATTACCGATTAAAAAACGATTAGCTGGATGATCGCCCATCATTTGTCGGGCAAGCTTAAACTGACCAAAAAAATCCATCTCGCGACGCATTGACCATTCGGCGTTTACTGCGTTTTTTTCTTTATCGGTGTATTCTGGGTAAAGCTTAGGGGATTTAAAAAAGTCAGCAAAACGATCCAATGCTTCATCGTAAGCATCGTTATTTACTTCAAACATGTAATTAGTAATATCTAACCATGTATAAGCATTGTGGGCGCCGCCGTTTTTAGTCATAAAATCAGAGTAACCCTTGGTATCTGGGTAACGATCTGTGCCTAAAAATAGCATGTGCTCTAAATAATGCGCCATTCCCTGCTGGCTAATTGGATCATGTAATAAACCAACACCCACACTCAATGAAGCTGCTGATTTTTCAGCAGTTGGATCCGACACTAAAATTACTTCAATCTCATTCGCAAGTTTAAGGGTTTTATATTGACGAGTATCGTTGGGACTTATTACCAGCGTATCTGAAAGTAATGACGTTTGCTGCTGTACCGCTGTGGTGGTAGTCCCGCAGCCACTTAATACTGCTAAAGCAATAGCGCTTAAAGTAATTATTTTTTTCATATTGAGAATGTGATCCATACTTATTTGTTGTTTGAATGATCGGTAAAATTCAAAAAGCTTGCAATCATTTTTCTAAATACTTTGTAACACATTGTGAATTATAAAGACAAACTGCTAGGCTTAAAGTTACGTTATTTATCAAATGAGACTCTTAATGGAAAAATATGTATTACTCGCGATGTTTTCTCAGGTACTACTCACTTTTACGGTAATGGTAGTCATGGGCCGCCGCCGTTTTAGTGCGGCGCGTAACAAAACGATTACTATGCAAGATTTTGCCACTATGCAATTAAATAATGCGGGTGATGATGTATATATTGCCGGTAGAAACTTTATTAATCAGTTTGAAATACCAGTGCTATTTTTTGTAGCCTGTTTAGCTGCTTTACAGCTCAATGCAGCGGGTTATGTATTTATTACTTTAGCCTGGGGTTTTGTGATTTCGCGCGTCATTCACAGTATTATTCATTTAGGCAGCAATAGCGTAAAACCTCGCTATTATAGCTTTTTGCTTGGCTGTTTACTGGTTTTAACTATGTGGGTGTTATTAGTAATGCGGGTATTTGCACTCTAAAGCGTTACGTTTGCTATCGGGACACATAACCCGATAGCAAGTATATACCTTTAAGCTGCGCGGCGGCGTTTAAAGCCAAGCAATAATAATGGTAGTAACCAGCTCATACTACCACTTGAGCTATCCCCATCATCAGGCTGAGTTGGAGTCGGATCGTCAATTAGCGTATTTTCTTTTGGAGATAAATTTACTGACGAATTTGGATCATCATCAAGTACCAGAACACTATTGATCGACACTAAATTAGCAATAGTCAACGTGGTATCTGCACTTGCACATTGGTCTTTAGTTAGATTAACTACCGGTATTTCACCGCAATGCACTAACGCAGAGATCTTATCAAGCACAGCATAACTATCTGCTGTAATCTGACCAAATACGGTAAAACCGCCATTTTGCTTATCTAAGTTTGCGCTATTATCTTTGAGATTAAAAAACCATTGACTTGTGGCACTATTCGCATTATTGCTTAATTTAGCCATGGCAATCGTGCCTTTTACATTCGATAATTCTGGCTCATTCACAACAGCTGGTGACGTTGTGATCGCTTTAAAATCATCGGTAAAAGTAAAGCCTCCACCTTGAATAATAAAATCCTTGATTGAACGGTGGATCACGGTTTGATTGTACGCATCACTTTGTATATAACTTAAAAAGTTCTCGACCGTTTTGGGGGTCTGTTGATCAAACAAATCAACCTTAATAGCACCTTGTGAAGTTTGCATTTCAACTACAGTTGCATGGCTTGCAAATGAGGTTGCGGTTAACAAACCGCATAGTAATAGTTTTTTCATTATTATATTTATCCTGAAGAATGTTGTGGTTATGTGAATTTAATGCAAATAGTAAAGAACTCTTGTGGAGATTACGATAGCAAAACGTACCTTTAAACAAATCAAACCGAATTGATTACATTTAAATTACATGTGGTTACAATGTGTTGTTATTCACTCACGTTATAAATAAATTTTGTTTAAAACGAAATCGTCTTAATAGCCGAGTTTATTTTGTTAGTATTATTTATAACAATAAAACACACACAACAGGATTAACAACTATGTCGTATGAAGAGCAACACATCTGTGATTTTGGTTTACACCAAGGAGAGGCGTACACTAAGTTACCGGCAAGCTTTTTAAACTGGATGGTGGGTAATAACCATGAAAAATCAGCATTAGCAGAACAAGAGTTACAGCGACGTCAATTAGCGGCAACTGGAAAGTTAAATTTCCAAGATGACATTAAAATAGAATAATTACGTTATTTTACAATAAAACTAGTTTAAACTATGCGCTTAATAAATAGCACAACACTGACAACACGGGTCATATTATGCGCATATTACTTTCATTTTTCCTATTACTAAGCATTACTGCATGTAGTAATCATCAAACCTCCGTTCAACAAGCTGACACAGCAGATATTCACTATCTCACCATTTTACATACCAATGATAATCATGGCCGTTTTTGGCATAACGAAAAAGGTGAATACGGTATGGCTGCACGTAAAACCTTAATAGACCAGTTACGTGCTGATGCGCAGCAACAAGGTCACGCAGTGCTACTTCTATCTGGTGGTGATATAAATACAGGCATTCCAGAATCAGACCTGCAATTTGCAGAGCCTGATTTTAAAGGAATGTCATTAATTGGTTACGATGCGATGGCGATTGGTAATCATGAATTTGATAATCCACTGAGTGTTTTAAAACAACAGCAGCAGTGGGCAAATTTCCCGCTTCTTTCGGCTAATATAATTGATAAAAAAACCGGTAAAAATGCCTTCGAATCTTATAAGATTTTTAACAAACAGGGGCTGAAAATCGCCGTTATTGGTTTGACAACCACAGATACCGCTAAAATAGGCAACCCGCAGTATATCGGCGGCCTTGAATTTCAAGAGCCCGTTGCAGTAACCCAAGCTTTAGCCGAGAAAATCAAAGCACAATATCAACCGGATATCACGATTGCAGTAACTCATATGGGTCATTATGTTGATGCGAATTATGGTATAAATGCACCTGGCGATGTTACCCTTGCCCGCTCTTTACCAGCTCATACCCTTGATATGATCATCGGCGGTCACTCACAAGAACCTGTGTGCATGGCAAGCGAAAATAAAAATGACGATAACTTTAAACCCGGTATGACATGTAAACCAGACCAACAAAATGGTACGTGGATAATGCAAGCTCATGAATGGGGTAAATATGTCGGCAAAGCCGAGTTTAAACAAGAAAACGGCGTATTAACCTTATTAGATTATAAACTATTGCCAGTTAACTTATACGTTGATAAAACGCAAGCTGATGGTTCAATTAAGCCTGAGCTTGCCAACGAATACATCAAACCAGACGCTGCCTTAAAAACATTTTTAGCTGATTACCAAGCCAAAGGTGCAAAACAAATTGAAGGTGAAATTGGTTATGTTGATGCAAAGCTTGAGGGCGATCGCAATAAAGTTCGTTATCAACAAACCAACTTAGCGCGCGTTATTGTGCAAGCACAAATGAATGTTGTTGGCGCTGATTTTGGTATCATCAGTGGCGGTGGCGTACGTGATAGTATTGCTGCAGGTGCAGTTAGTTATAAAGATATTTTAAAAGTACACCCTTTTAAAAATCGCATCGCGTATGTTGATTGGCAAGGCCAAGAGCTTTGGGATTACCTTGAGACTGTAACTAGTTTCCCACCGGATTCTGGTGCTTATTTGCAATACCACAAATTAAGCTTCGAGCGTAACGATAATGCGCTGACTAAAGTGATGATCAACGGCAAAGTTCTGGATAAAAACAAAACCTATCGCACGAGCATTAATAGCTACAATGCATCTGGCGGTGACGGCTACCCGATACTGATAAATCATAAAGGATTTGTCAGCACTGACGAAACAGATGCACAGGCATTGAAACGCTTCTTTATTGAAAATAGTCCAGTCAAAGCCATTGAATTTGCTCCTAAATAATCAGAGCTTACCTCACACAGTTTAAGTATTAGCAGTGTGAGGTTTTTATTCTGAACTAACTTACTAACCAGGTTAAGGTTATTTGCCTATCACCTCTATATCATCTGCTTTGATATTCGATAAACCATAACTATGTAACCGTGACCGAGAGCCTTCACCATGTGCCTTAGGAGGGTAATATTTCTCCTTCAGCTGTGAGTGTTCAATAAGTACCTCATCCAATGCAGCCCTAATTTCACTCAAGGTTTTTTCTAGACTGTTAGTAAAATTAGGCCGTTTACGAATAGTATGGCCAAGTTGTGTTAATCGGTAAAAATACTTATTAGCAAGTTCAATTAACTCATCCGGCACATCTTTGTTTTGATTAAGTATCACGTCCGGATTCTCAACGCAAAACTCGATTAAAGCCAAGTAAAAACACAGTGGTTTGTTAGCTAAGCCAGCTTTTATCTCAGCGTTATCATTAATAGCCAAAACTTTGGCTTGCAAATCAATCACTAGTTTCACTTGCACATTAATCAGTGGAAGTTGCTCTACTTGTTCTTTTAATGCTAAGTGTTTCAGCGATGTTCGGTTAATAAGTTCAGCCCACTTAGAAAATAAAAAAGCCAATAATAACAATACCATAAAGGTATAAATATCGCTTATATGCCACCAACGCGTCTCAATTAAAAATGTAATCGCAACTTTTTGATCACTTGTTTCAAGATACTCTATCCGACTTTCGCGGCCATTATTTGTTAATGCCAGTGAGACATCATTGATGGTATTAACTTGAATTGGCTGTTGTATCAATTGCATATTCAAACGTTGTAGATAACCAACAATAGCATCATGATTACCCGAGTGTTTCAAAAAACGATTTGATAAGTCTAACCGAGGTAAATCTAGTGCAATTCGGTTTTCAATATCAGCCATTATTAAATCGTTATGTTGCGCCTGCTGCAGATAACTAGAGAGTTTAAACGTCAATAGCGCCGCACTAAAAATAAGCAGTGTCACGCCAAACAAGCGCTTATTATTCATCACGTTGCTCTCCTAAGAATTCAGCTTTACCCGCTGAACAATGCCAATATGGTTCAACATGATTAAAATAAGTCGACACTTGCTGCTTAGATAATTGGATTAATTGAGATTGGATAGCGCACAGCAAATCAGTGTTCTCATGCTGCATTTTAAAGTACCAACGTGTGCCTATTACATTATCGCTGATTGGAGTTATATAATTTTTAGAAAAATGCGCCTGATCTGCTTCCTTCCAAAAAGAGGCTATTAAATCAACCTGTCCATTGGCTAATAACTCCCTAAGCTCATTATGTGAACTGGCGTAAGTAATTTTTAAATTTTCAAGGTTGATCCCTAAATCTTTAAACTTTTGTTTAGGTAGTATATGCCCCGATCGGCTTGTAGGATAATCAAGTAAGCCAATCCGTTTCCCCAAAAAGTATTGCTTGTTAATTTTTGGCTTTTCTTTAGCTGAAATAAAAAACGCAGTATAACTTGGAAAGCCAACCACAGGCTGGTAGTTATAGGTCGATTCAGCTTTGAAGGCTGACATAATGTTGTTTTTTGCTAAAATTAAATCAGCAATACCTTTACCAATGAACTCAATGCTATCGGCAGTACGGTAACCCCATAAAGCGATCACTTCGCCATATTGTTTTGCTACAACGGGATCGTCACACAGGTTTTGTGTTAAAAAACGAGCAACCTTTTGCGACGAGGCATAGACAATTAATTGCAATTGGTTTTCTGTTGCCCTCGTCTGACAGCGACTAGATGTTTCAATTAAAGGCTTCAAGGTCCCCGTTGATGTAACCACACTCAGCTGGCCACTGAGCCAAACCAACAAAAAAAACAGTAACAAAACAGTAACAAAGAAGCTGTGTTGCAAAAGCAGCTGTTTAATTTTCAAAAGTTCAACAATCCAAAACGATTCATCCTCCTATTTGACCAATTTAAATTACTTATTACAACAAGTAATTTTACCCAAAACAGTTAAGCTTATGAATTGAAAGAACTATCAATGGGAAATTATGAATTTCTTTGAGTCCTTCCTATTTATCTCAAAATCAGGACAATTCGCGCCATAGAAGAGGCCGCTCTTGTCAAATAAGATCATTGAGGAAAACACAAATGTTACGCAAAATTACACATGGATTTAGTTATCTTTTAGTCGGCGCAGTACTTTTATCATCACAAAATGTATTGGCTTGGGGACAAAATGGCCACAGAATTGTCGGTAAAATTGCCGAAAATCACATAACAGACGCAACTAAAGCAGAGCTTAAAGAACTTTTAGAAGGGCAAAGCCTAGCGCAAATTGCTACTTGGGCTGATGAAATGCGCTCTGATCCGAGTCCTTTTTGGCAAAAAAAATCTTCTCGTTGGCATTACATTAACGCGCCAAGCAACTCATCTACATTTACTCACAGCCACGATGAAAATTTAAATAAAGATAATGTAAGCAACATTCTTGAAGGGATGTATTTTGCCATCGATACATTAAAAAACAAAAACAGCTCAATAGATGCAAAACGTTTTAGCTTACGCTTTCTTGTTCATTTAGTTGGCGATAGCCATCAGCCGTTTCATGCCGGACGTGCAGAAGACAGAGGTGGTAACCGTGTTAACGTTACCTTTTTTGGCCAGCCAACCAACCTGCACTCATTGTGGGACACTAAATTAATCGAAAATGAGAACCTATCATTCACTGAATTCGCGCAGTTTATTGATACTAATAATGCAGAAATAATTGCTGAGTACCTAGCCAGTTCACCAGAGCAATGGGTAACAGAGTCACACAATTTAGCTGACAAACTATACAAGCTAAATAATGACGAGATTGGCTTTAGCTACATTTACGAAAACACACCGATTATTAAAACTCGCTTACAACAAGCCGGTATTCGATTAGCAGGATTATTAAATACGTTATTTGATAGTTCAGCAAAACCGTTAGCAAAGGCACTTAAGATGTCAGCTAACACAAACAAGTAATAAACCTTAACTTTCCACGGGAATCAACAAAATGAATAAGCTTCGCCTTTCGAAATTAACTGGGGCTGTGATCCTAGCCTTAGGTGTTTCTACAAGCGTAATGGCAGCAGATACCTCATCCGCTATGCGTGGTAAAATTACTACACCTTCTGGCACTGCAGCTGCAAATGTGAAAATTAAAGTTATTCACCAACCAACTGGCACTGTAAGCGAATTAACAACCAATGAAAGCGGTACCTTTATTGCCAATGGTTTACGTGTTGGCGGCCCTTACACTGTGTTTATTGATTCAGACCAATTTACCGATACCATGCTTGAAAATATATATTTAGAACTGGGCGATACATATCGTCTTAATTCTCAGCTTCAAGCAGCTAACATCGAAAAAATTGAAGTATCAGGCTATAAAATTATTCAGCAATCTGGTGGTTCAAGCAGTACCTTTGGCGAAGATACAATCAATAACATGCCAAGCTTTAACCGTGACATTAAAGATATTGCCCGTCTAAATCCTTTAGCAAGTATCAATGGTAATGGCGAGTTAACTTTTGCGGGGAGCAACCCTCGTACTAACGGTCTAACTGTTGATGGTATCGGTCAAAACGATGACTTTGGTTTAAATTTTGGTGGCTACCCGACGTCTCAACCTCCTGTTTCACTTGACGCAATAGAGCAAGTTTCAGTTGACGTATCGCCTTTTTCAGCTTCTAAAGGTAACTTTGGCGGCGGTACAATAAACGCCGTAACGAAGTCTGGTACTAATGAATTCAAATTTTCAGGTTTCTATGAAACATCTACACCTGATATGGCCGGCGATGTTCAAACAATTAAAGAAGAAGATACTGATAAAGCCGGTTATAAAACTTATTCAACGAATAAAGTAAAACCGATTCAAACTGAACAACGTTTTGGTTTTAATGTCGGTGGCGCAGTTATTAAAGATGAACTATTTTACTTTGTAAACTACGCACAGTGGTCAAGTGAGCAGGATTTAGATTATGGCTTTAAGGATTCTGGTGCTGCAAATGAATTTAAAATAACCGAAGACAGCTACAATCGCTTTATTGCTATTTTAAATGACGAATATGGTTTAACCGATTCATTAGCAGGCGCGCCTGAAGACACCAACAAAAATTTATTAGTTAAACTTAGCTGGAATGCCAGTGATGAGCATCGCCTAGATTTCACATATCAATGGCAAGACGATCAAGCTGAGAAAAATGAGAGTAAAGGTGGAAATAGAGTAGTCTTAAAATCAAATACATATGCATATGTTACTAAGTTTAATAATTTTGCCACTAAACTTTATTCTGATTGGACTGAAGACTTTTCAACAGAGATTGGTATTGCCTATAAAGATGTGACCTCTGACAGTATTACTCGCTCAAACTTAGGTAGCATTACCGTAGAAGAAAATGGCAGAAAGGGCCCTAACTTTAATTTTGGTACTGATAAAAAACGCCATGCTAACAAATCTGAAACTGAAAACTTAACACTGACACTTGATGCAACTTATCTAATGGACGAGCATGAAATTAACTTTGGTGCTCAATATGAGTCACTTCGTTTATATAACTTGTTTGCTGAAAACTCATTAGGTACATGGAAATTCACTAGTCTAGAAAATTTTGCTAACCGCGAAGTAGGTGCTTATGACTTCTCTTATCAAAATGCGTACACTAATAATTCAGCAGATACCGCCTATGATGCAACACGTAGTCAATTAGCTTTATATATTGAAGATACCTTTTACTTAAATGATGACTTAGAAGTGACAGCTGGCCTTCGCTATGAGCGCTTATCATCTGATGATAAACCGACTCTTAATGAAAGCTTTCTAAGCACCTATGGTTTTAGTAATCAAGAGAACCTTGATGGTTTAGATATTATTCTACCTCGCGTTGGCTTTAAATATTATGCAACTGAAGCATTAACTATTAACGGTGGAATTGGTCGTTTCCAAGGCGGTATTCCAAATGTCTGGTATAACAACTCATTTCAAAAAGATGGTATTACCCTCGTTTCTGCACCAAATAGTGTAATAAACGACTACTACCAAAATAACCCAGCAGATATCACTCAGGTCCCTGATGTTATTAAAAATTCGTTAGAGCAAGGCGCAGGAAGTACTGCTTACATTGATCCTGATTTCAAGTTACCTTCAAGTATTCGCGCTCAAGTTGGCTTTGAATATGAATTTGATTCTGAACTATTAGGTAATGGCTTTAAATGGCAGGCCGAAATTGCTTACCACAAAAAAGAAAATGAAGCTGTATGGCATAATACCTCTATCCGTCCTATCGGTTTAGCGGCTGACGGCGAGCGTGTAATTAATGAAACCATCTACAGTGGTGCATTGAAAGATAATGTTGATATTGCAATGACTAATTCAACCGACGATGGTCGCTCTATCATTATCTCTACTGGTATTGCTAAAGAATGGGATAACGGTTTATTTGTTTCTGCAAGTTATGCTCATCAAGATGTTACTGAGTCTTCTGTTGGATCAGCGTCGCAAGCCGAAGGTAACTATAAGCACAATATTACTGCTAATCGTAATCAAGATGTGGCAGCACGTGGCTTTTATGAAGTTGAGCATAGTTTCAAAATTAACTTAGGCTACAATGCTGAATTTATTGCCGGTTATGCGACTAAATTTAATATGTATTTTGAACGCCATTCTGGTCGTCCATTTAGTTATACAATGAATATGCATAAAGATGCTCACTTAGGTGACACAAGTTCTTTATTTAGTAGCAGTGCTTATTTGGCCTATATTCCAACGGGTGCTGATGATGCGAATGTCAATTGGGCTGATTCTGAAATGAATTGGGCACAATTAGCAGAGCGTTTAGATCGCGCAGGTATCTCTCAACGTGGCGGCATTATCGGTAAAAATACTGGAACGCAGCCTTGGGTTACCACCATGGACATCAGCATTAAACAAGAAATCCCTGGCTTTGCTAACGGCCATAGTGGCGAGCTATACCTTATGATTGATAATTTCGCTAACCTACTTAATAGCGATTGGGGTATAGAAAAAAGCTTGGGCTATTCAGACCAATCTATTTATGATTTTGGTGGTCTTGATGACCAAGGACGCTATATTATTGATAATAGCTTTGGTGGAGCTGATGTAAGAAACTATAGCCAAATAACGAGCTCATCAACATGGCAAGCTAAGATTGGTATCAGCTACAAGTTCTAATTTTTAAAACTCTATGTAAAACCCGCTTTTAGCGGGTTTTTTTATGCATAAAGCACTGGGTTTCATACTTTTGTCATATTTAATGAGTAAATTGACCCATGGGTACTAAATTGCTCGAAAAACCGCAATTTTGTTCTAAACTACTTTTATTACAAATTTATGTGCAATGTAACTTATTTGTAATGAAATAATAGGGTACAATTTAGCTGCTTGGAAAATCCGAGCAAATTAATACCAAAACTAAAAAATATTACACCTTACACGGGAAATAAATAATGAAAATTCAACTCCGCAAAACAGCACTTTCACTTGCTATCGCAGCTTGTGTTGGCGTAAGTGGCGCAGCGTTTGCAAATGAAACGACCTCTGCAATTAAAGGTCAGATCAAGGGACCTAATGGTAACCCTGCTGCAGGCACAAAAATTACTATCGTTCACGTTCCATCAGGTTCAACAAAAGAAACTGAAACAAACGATGCTGGTTACTTCACCGCGAAAGGTCTTCGTGTTGGCGGTCCTTACAGTGTTGTTGTTGATTCAGATGTATTTGCTGACCAATCATTTAATAACATCAACTTGCAAGTAGGTGCTGATTACCCAGTAAACGTAACGCTTGAACCACAATCGAGTATAGAACAAATTGTAGTCACTGGCCGTGCTATTAGCACAATGTCAGGTGGTACAGGTCCGGCTTCAACATTTACTCTTACGGACCTTGAAAACCAACCTGCAATTAACCGTGATCTAAGAGATATTATTCGAATCGACCCACGTGTTGCTATCGATGACAGCCGTGGCACAATCAACTGTGGTGGTGGTAACCCACGCTTTAACAGCTTAACGCTTGACGGCGTTCGTATGAACGATAACTTCGGTCTTAGCTCAAATGGTTACCCAACTGTTCGTGCACCTTTCTCTTTCGATTCAATCGAGCAAGTTGCGGTAGAGTTAGCGCCATTTGACGTTCAGTACGGTGGCTTCACATCATGTAACATTAATGCCGTTACCAAGTCTGGTGGTAACGAAATCCACGGTGGAGTTTTCTACGATTACACTAACGATTCGATGAAAGGCGACAAAATTGAAGGTGATAAAGTTGATAATGGCGATTTCAGCGAAAAGCGTTACGGCTTTAATGTTGGCTTACCATTAATTAACGATAAACTATTCTTGTTTACCTCTTATGAAAAACTTGAAGGTGTACAACAATTTAATTACTCATCGTTAGTTTCTTCTGATGAAATTGAGCAAATTAAACAAATTACTAAAGATGTATATGGCTATGATGCAGGCGCTACACCATCTAGTTCACCAGTTGAAGATGAAAAAATCTTAGTAAAACTAGATTGGAACATTAACGACAATCACCGTGCAAACCTTATCTATAACTATAACGATGGATTTACATTGTCACAATCAGATGCTGATGGTGATGAACTCGCTTTTGATAGCCATTTTTATGAGCAAGGCGCCGAGTTTACATCAATCGTTGCTTCTTTATACTCTGACTGGAATGATAACTTCTCTTCAGAAATCCGTTTAGGTAAATCAGAACTAGACGCACGAGTTGAATCTTTAGATGCAGCAAGTAGTTTCGGTGAGTTCCAAATCAGCACTGATAATGCAACTGTATACGTAGGCCCAGATGATTCTCGTCAATCAAATGACTTAAACTACGATACTACTACAGCTAAGTTTGCCGGTACTTACTACCTTAACCAACATACAATTACAGCTGGTTTTGAGTATGAAAAGCTAGAAGTATTTAACCAATTCGTACAACACACTGAAGGTGAGTGGCGTTTTGCATCAATTGATGCGTATAGAAATGGTATAGCTAATGCAGTTTATTATAATAACTCTGCAAGCACGAATAACCCTGATGATGCCGCAGCTAACTTTGCTTATTCACAAAATACATTTTATGTCCAAGATGAATACAGCTTCTCAGATATCGATGCTTCTCTAACATTTGGTCTTCGTTACGACAGCTATTCAAGTGATGATAAACCAACACTTAATCAGAACTTTACTAATCGCTATGGCTATAGCAACCAGTCAACTTTTGATGGTATTGATTTAATTCAACCGCGTGTTGGCTTTGAATGGTATGCAACTGATGCATTAGAAGTGCGTGCGGGGGTTGGCTTGTTCTCAGGCGGTAACCCAAATGTATGGCTATCTAACTCATACTCTAATGATGGTATTACCAATATTGGTACTTACATTAGCGATATCAGTAACTCTTATAAAGTTGGCTCTGGTGATGACGAAGTTACTCTAGTTGACTTATTTGATACGCCAAATGTAAATAGTGGCACTCCAGGTTATGAAGTTCCACAAGATATGTTTGATAAAGTTGCAAACACTGAAATTGGTTCTGGTGATGCAACTGCAAACGCAGTTGATCCTAACTTTGAAATCCCATCTGAGTGGAAGTACTCTTTAGGAGCAACTTACACAACTGAAAACGATTACGTGTTTGCTTTGGATTATTTGTATACCAAAAAACGTGATGCTGCTACGCTTGTAGATATTGCTTTACAAGATTCTGGTGATACTACTTTCGATGGACGCCCTATCTATGAAAGAAAGGAAGATCCATTAAACCCTGGTAAATATCGTAGTGGCGAACTATTACTAACTAATGTAAATGGTGACAGTGGTGATTCGTCGATCATATCCGCAGCAGTAAGTAAGTCATTCGATAGCGGTATCTCAGTACAATTCTCTTATGCTTATACTGATGCTAACGACGTAAATCCAATGACCAGCTCTGTTGCTAGCTCAAACTACGGTAACTTAGCAACAACTAACCCAGGAAATCCTGGAGTAGCTACATCAGATTACGAAATTCCACATCGCTTTACATTAAACCTTGCTTATAATCATGAGTTCTTCAATGGTTATAACACCCGCTTTAACCTATTTGGTGAAGCTTATAAAGGTTTACCATATAGCTTTACTTATAAGAGCAATAGAAACACAAATGCAGGTGATATCCAGTTTGGCGATAGAAACTCTAATGGCGCACGTCAATTGCTATATGTACCACTAGAAAACGATCCTAATGTTGTTTACAACATGAGCGCTGATGAAATTAACGAGTTTAACGACTTTATCGCTTCTGAAGGTTTGAAACGTGGTGAAATTTCTTCTCGAAATGCGCAAAACTCTGATTGGTTTGTTAAATTTAACTTCAAACTTACTCAAGAAATCCCAGGCTTTATGGACGGTCATAAAGGTGAAGCATTCTTCGTTATCGATAACTTAACTAATATGTTGAACGATGATTGGGGTGTATTGAAGAAAGGTTCTTTCGTTGGTAATAAAATGGTTGAAGTGAACGTCAATGACCAAGGTCAATACGTTTACTCAAACTTCAGTGCACGCAGTGCAGAGCAGTCAATACAACGCAATGCCTCTTTATGGGAAATGCGTGTAGGTGTTCGTTACACGTTCTAATTTGCTAAGGTAACTTACAAATTAAATTAATTTTAAAGCCCATCTTTTGATGGGCTTTTTGTTTTATTCATCTAATTTACTAGTTAACTTATCTAAACAACTAAGCAAGGTTTGATACTCGGCTTGAGTTAAAACATCCAACAGATTCTTCTCCCACGCTAAAGCAGCTGGGGCTAACTGCTGATACAAGCCCAACCCTTGCTCACTCAACGCTAACAAGCTGGCGCGTTTATCTGCCGGATCGATTAAACTCTCTACATAGTGCTTATCTATCAATGCCTTAATTGCCCGTGATACAGTGGATTTATCCATTGCAGCTTGCTCACACAATGCTTTTGCGTTGCTTTGTCCAAACTGGGCTAAATTAAACAAAATACGCCACTGAGGAATGCTTAAATCACTTTGCTGTTGATACACGGGTGCAAACTGTTCACTCATTTTACTGGCTAAGTTAGCCAGACGATAAGGTAAAAATGTCTCTAAATCGAGAGCCATGGCGGCTATGTCCTGTTAATTTACAATCATGTTTAAGTGTCCATAAATATGTACAGTGGCAAAAAGCATGATGTTTGAATTTAGTCTCACTTGAGAGTATCTTACAGTAAAACATAAAGGAGTCGAGTGATGACCAGCGAATTAAAATATATGACAGGATTTGGCAATGAGTTTGAAACCGAAGCTCTGCCTGGCGCATTGCCTATTGGGCAATTTAGCCCGCAAAAAGTAAAATACGATTTATACGCTGAACAATTTAGTACCACCGCATTTACCGCGCCGCGTGCTGATAACCGCCGCACTTGGATGTACCGTATTCGCCCATCGGTTGTCCAAAGTGATTACAGCGCAATTGATAACGGTTTAATTCGCACCGCTCCAATTACCGAAGTCCCGACTCCACCTACGATGCTTCGTTGGGATCCAATTGATATTCCAACTACGCCAACCGATTTCATTGATGGTTTGATCACTATGGCTGCAAACGGCAGCGCCAATGGCCAAACAGGAATTGGCATCCATGTTTATGTAGCGAATAAATCAATGACTGATCGTTATTTTTATAATGCCGACGGCGAAATGTTATTTGTGCCTCAGCAAGGTCAGTTACTGCTGAAAACAGAATGTGGTAATTTAACGGTTAAAGCGGGTGAAATCGCAGTGATCCCGCGTGGCATTAAATTCCAAGTCGTTTTGCTCTGTGATACTGCTCGTGGTTATATCTGTGAAAATTATGGTCATGCTTATGTGTTAGCTGAGCGTGGCCCAGTGGGAGCCAACGGCTACGCTAACGACCGAGATTTTCAATACCCTGTTGCTGCCTTTGAAGATAAAGAAGGTGAGTTTGAGTTGGTTGCTAAGTTCAACGGTAATATGTTCCGCTGTGATATAGGCCACTCCCCTTTAGATGTTGTAGCCTGGACGGGCAACAGCGCTCCCTATAAATATGATTTAGCACGTTTTAATGTAATGAATACAGTGAGCTTTGATCATCCTGATCCGTCTATCTTCACAGTACTGACATCCCCGTCAGGCACAGAAGGTGTTGCTAATATTGATTTTGCAATTTTTCCTCCACGCTGGATGGTGGCAGAAAACACTTTTCGCCCACCCTATTATCACCGCAATATTATGAGTGAATTTATGGGCTTAATTGAAGGCGTGTACGACGCCAAAGAGCACGGCTTTGTACCAGGAGGCATGAGTTTACATAATTGTATGTCACCGCATGGCCCAGAAGCTGATGTATTTGAAAAGGCCTCTAACGCAGAGCTTGAACCGCAACGCTACGAAAATACCCTCGCGTTTATGTTTGAATCACGTTACGTTATTTCACCAACAAAATACGCATTAGAAGGCAAAGAGCGCCAACCTAACTACACTGATTGCTGGCGAACTATTAAAAAACACTACAGTGGCCCACAAGGATAATTGAACCATGAAACTTTATACATATTTTCGTTCATCTGCCGCATATCGCGTTCGTATTGCGCTTAATTTAAAAAATATTAAGCATGAGTTAGTAACTGTTAACTTACTAAAATCTGAGCAACAAGCACCTGAATACCTAGATAAAAACCCGCAAGGGTTATTACCTGCGCTGGAAACCAATGACGGTGTACTCGCACAATCGATGGCAATTTTAGAATACCTTGAAGAAACACACCCCGACACACCACTATTATTTGGTGATGCCTGGCAAAAAGCCCAGATCCGTAATTTATGTTATGCCATTGCCTGCGATATTCATCCTATTGATAACCTACGGGTACTGAAATATTTAAGTGGTGAACTTGGTGCTGACGATGCAATCAAAAATACCTGGTATCGTCATTGGGTAGAGGTTGGTTTTGAAAAAATTGAACAGCTACTTGATCATACAAATGAATATTGTGTGGGTGATAAACCTAGCCTTGCTGATGTGTGTTTAGTGCCGCAAGTATTTAATGCTTATCGTTTTAACGTCGATATGACTGCGTATCCGAAAATAGCAGCCATTTATGAACGTTGTAACAAGCTTGATGCATTTATTGATGCTGCACCACAAAACCAACCGGATGCAGCCTGATATTTTTTAATTACCCAACGCACTGTGTAGCACGGTTACGTGCTCTATCAGATCTAAGCCCAGATCGGTTAAGTAACCGCCATCTGGGCTATCTATAATACCTTTATCAAACAATCGTTGTGCCGCGCTTAATAAGCTTTCATCAGCATCACTATGTAACTTAATACCTTGCATTTTACTGGTTAATGGAAATTTTGCTAACAGTGTAAATTCGTCAATCATCGTTTGTTTAAATTGCATGTGTTCACCTTGTCTTTAGAAAATTATTTTTGTGGATTTTACCCTAACACATTTTATGGCCAAGTCACCCTAAAACCCTAAGTGGGCTGGTTTAAACGCATTTAATTGCAACTGAAACTAGTATTTTGGGGTAACTTAGGTATAAGCTTAGTGTAGTTATTTTTTAATGCAAAGGCTAAATATGCGAATTATAACGATTATAGGCATCTGTTTTATCAGTGTAATTTACTCGGCTAATAGTTTCAGTAATAATCAAAAACCAGCCTTGTTTCTTGACGCAAAAAATAAAGTTAGCGAGCAGCAACTCTGTTGGTTTGAAGATCAACGCTACAGTGAAGGTGCGATTATTTTAATGGCTAATGTGCGGGTGATCTGTGCAGCAAAAAACCCTCATCACAATAATAGCGCGTTAAATTGGTTAATGCTCAACGAGCAAAATGAAATTATTTACCCAACCGCCCCTAAAACAATTCGCGTTAATTAATAGAATTGGTATCAACGCACAGTTACGTTACAATAGCAGCGACTTTTATCAAGCAATAGTGACTTATGAATCAGCAAGCAAACAACCCGTTACATGGCATTACACTCGAACAAATAGTAGTAAAACTCGAGCAAACACTTGGCTGGAAAGCAATGGGTGAGCATGTTGATATTCGCTGTTTTAAATCTGACCCAAGTGTAAAATCGAGCCTTAAATTTTTACGTAAAACACCTTGGGCGCGTACCAAGGTCGAGCAGTTATACCTCGATAACTGTGTCGATGCACAACCGCAAAACAGCGGTTTTGTGTGGCCTAGTATTAAAAAGAAGTAACAGCCATTGCGCGTTATAGCTTATAACGCGCAACAAGTTCAGTTACTCGACCTGCTCTGCACAGATCACCGCCAGTGATTGCGGAGTAATTTCAATGATCAATTTATCAGCACTTTTAACTTCACCATCAAGTACATATTTTATTTCCTGAGTCGCCGATATTGCAACGCGGCGCGCATTGGTATGATGTGAATTAATCGCAAAATGTGCTTGGGTAATACTGCTAAATACCAGCTCAGCAATACTTAATACATTGGCTGATGCGTCTTGGTTTGGAGTGAGCCAATTAACATCGAGCAAGCCATCGTAATGATCTGGCTGTCCCCCACCTTGCGCTAGTAAAGTAGTAAAAGGTGCAGCATTAGCGACAATTAAACTATTGGTATGTATTTGCTGCGGCTCGTTATCATCTAGCTGTACGGTGAAATCTTGGGCTTTTTGTTCACCCAAAGCTTGCCAGAAGCCCTGTAAATATGCGAACTGACCAAGCTCATTTTTAGTATCCCGATCGGCTTTTTCAATCATGTGTTGTTCAAAGCCAATCCCTGCTAACAACAACATCAACTCACCATTGCAATATGCTGTATCCATTTGCTTGGTTTGCCCTTCAATAATCAAATCACATGCTACTTCCACAGGGATCAACTTTGACTTAATTCCCATTAACACATGTGCTAGAGCATTGGCCGTGCCAAATGGGATAATACCTAATTTACAGTCTGTGTTTACCAAAACACTTGCCACTTCTGCCACTGTGCCATCGCCGCCGCAGGCGATGATCATATCTGGTTTATCAGCTATCGCTTGTTTGGCCAACACAATCCCATTTTGCTCGACTGATGTGATCATCACTTTTAAGTTATAATAAGCAGATAAACGCGCAACAATTAAATGCTCTTTTTGCTGCCATAACTTAGTGCCGGAAACTGGATTAGCAATTAATACCGCTTTATTTTTGATTAATAACTCACCCTTTTTATGGCGTTTAACTAGTTGACGCAGTTGGTGTTTATTTAAATTAGCGGTTTCGCGTGTTTCTTTTATTTGCGCAAGCACTTGATGTACATCAGCCTCCTTATTTTGACTGAGTAAATAAGCCGCCATCACAAACACTGAACGACCACGACCCAACGCACAATGCACCACCACACGACGATTATCTTTAATATGATGGGCAATCCAGTTAATCGCTTGATTAAGCTGCGAACGTGTTGGGACTCGATGATCAAGCACTGGGATATTTAAATAGTTTATGTTTTCTTGTGTTGATGACCATTCAAGTCCATCAAATTCACAGGTTACATCTAAAATCGCGGTAATACCGTTATCTTTTAAAGTATCTATATCTGAAGGGAATAAGCGACAGGCTAAAAATAAGTGTTCGTTAATTTGTTGTAATGGCGGTACTTTATCGTGCTTTCGGCTCCACGCGTTATAAACTTGTGCCCCCAATAAAAAAGGTATGAAAGCCCAACGAATGTAAAACGGGATAACACCGTTTTCTCGTTTACGAAAAATTTTTGCAATATTAAAAAAATAGGCACCGCTTACCAGTAATAGAGATAAAGCCGTCCAATAGAATAGCAGCGAAAAATAGCTAGGACTAACCTGCCACCCCATAATGATAAATACAATTGCCAGTAATAAGTAACTTATTGCGGCCCACATAAACGCTCCTTTTGTCGTTAGTTATACCCAAACAGAAATGCAATCTATGCGCCACTAATAAAATTTCACAGAAATAAATATTCATATATATTTCATAGCATTAAGATATCAACTGATTAGTTTAGTGATACTTCCTGTGTTTACATACGTTATTTTTACACACCTTTGCAGCTAACTTACACAGTTGAAAGTATAGATTATTAAATAATTTAGACCATAAAAAAGCCTAGGTTATAAATAACCTAGGCTTTTTATAAAAACATATCGTTTAACTTTACACGTCGATTTTGGTTAACCAGCCATGGGTGTCTGGTGCTTTACCCCATTGAATATCGTTAAGGGCTTGGCGCAAACGCATTGTCGTTGGCCCTGCTTCACCACTGCCCACTTTGTATTCTTTATCATTATGAATAAAAGTACCCACTGGGGTTAATACCGCAGCAGTGCCAGATAAAGCAGCTTCAGTACCCGGTTTTGCAGCACGCTCAAGTAATTCAGTGACTGTAAAATTGCGCTCGGATACTGTCATACCTAAATCTTTAGCTATGGTTAAAATACTGCTGCGCGTCACGCCATGTAAAAAGGTGCTATCTAGCGCTTTAGTAATAATTTCATTACCATCAATTAAAATAAAGTTTGCGGCACCAGTTTCTTGTACATCACCGCCTGGGCAGAATAGAATTTGGTCGGCTTGATGTTGCAAGCGTGCTGCCGTAATGGGTGCTAATGCACTAGCGTAGTTACCACCACTTTTGATCATACCCATGTGCGGGGCACAGCGCATACCATCTTCTTCTAGTAATACTCGCAGCGCAGTCGCGCCACCAGCAAAGTAATCACCCACAGGTGATAATAGCACATACAATAATGAACTTAATGACGGCACAGCCGCTTTACCAATGGCAGCTTCAGTACCGATATGAGTTGGACGAATATACATAGAGCCCGGTGGTAACGGCGTTTCATCAGCATACTGGCGGACAATATCAATGATCATTTTTTCAAGCTTGGCTCCATCAACTTCAGGTAAGCTTAATAAATGCGAGCTTTGTTTCATGCGGGCAATGTTAGCGTCCATGCGGAAAATATAGACTGAGCCGTCTTCATGGCGAAATGCTTTTAACCCCTCAAAACATGTACTTGAATAGTGAAGAACATGTGCACCAGCATGAAGTTCAATTTTATCTGACGGAACAACAGAGCTTTCGCTCCAAGCGTTATCAGTAAAACGTGCTTGAATCATCTGCGGCATAAATACGGTACCGAATGCGGCCATTTTAATCTCTCTTATGTGGTCTACTTTTACCCCATTGTATGACATTCATGCACTGTTTAACCATAACTAAAACAAGGCATTTATTGGAAGTAACAGGATTTTTTGCAATTTCGTCAGTATTTAACTTTGGTAGGTCCTATTATTCTGCTTTGCGGCGTCATTTCCAGCTCTCTAAACGATGAATGTAGGACTGCAGTCTCAGATATAAAACTGATCGCCGCAACTTGATAAGCCGTATTTTACTGCTAGGCTAACTGGTGGAAAAGCATGAAAATAATGATAAGCACCCATCATTTAGTTGGTTTTTTGCATCCATTTTACATCATCATACGTTTACTAACTGACAATAATAATAGGAACTCTATGGAAACCGACGAATTATTACCTCTACTAAGTGCAACCGCGCAGGGCAATAAACAGGCATTTGCTAAATTGTATAATGCCACAAGCGCAAAGCTGTTTGCGATCAGCTTAAAAATGTTAAGCAATCGTGCTCATGCCGAAGAAGCGCTGCAAGATGCATTTGTGAAAATTTGGCACAATGCATCTGATTATCAAGTAACCAAAGGCACAGTGATCAGCTGGATGATCAGCATTGTTCGTTATCGTAGCTTAGACTCTTTGCGCTATCACAAAGTGCGTAAAGAGCAATCCTTAGATGACGACTCTGCAATCTCAGATGATTTAACTGACTCACCTTTAGCTATTGATTACGAAGATAAAAGTAAACTCGTTGATTGTATAGAGCAACTAGATGAACAGCAAAAACAAGCGATCCACTTAGCCTACTACAAAGGCTTGACTCACAGTGAGTTAGTTGATCATATTGATACTCCGCTTGGCACAGTAAAAAGCTGGATCAGACGCGGCCTGCAACAGTTGCAAAGGTGCTTAACGTTATGAATTATGACAATCAAAAACTCATCGATATGTTGGCGGCTGAATACGTGTTAGGGACCTTAAAAGGCTCTGCTCGTAAACGCTTTCAACGTTTAATGCTCTCATCAAATCGTGTTCGAGAAGCAACCTGGATGTGGGAGCAACATTTAAATAATTTAGCCAGCTCAATCAAATCTGTGCCGCCAGATAGCCACGTTTGGGAAGCAATTTCACAGCGTATTGACCCACAGCAAGCAGTGGTACCAAACAATGTTATTCAACCTAAAACAAGTATTTGGCAAGCGTGGTCGTTAATTGCTACCGCAGCAAGTATCGTATTAGCTTTGATTATTTGGCAGCCACAAACGCCTGTCGGGCAAAACACTCAGCAAATTGCGCTGTTTAAAGATGCCAGCGAAAAACCATTATGGTTTATCGATATCAACGAACAAGGTTTATCAATAAAAGCCAGCGACAAATTGACCGCCAGAACTGATAAGGATTATGAACTGTGGATGATATTAAAAGGTCAAGATGCACCTATTTCGTTGGGCCTTTTACCAAAAGATGGCGTTAAATCGCTATTAAAAGACTCACGTTTCAACGCGCAAGATATCGCATTACTTGCCATAAGTTTAGAACCTATTGGAGGCTCACCAACAGGCTCTCCCACCGAAGTACTTTACACAACTGAGTTAATTTTACTGTAAGTAAACCAACAACACGCAATAAAAAGCCAGCAAAAGCTGGTTTTTTATTCCATTAAATTCAACGAGGTAATTTTAAATATACATTTCATTAATATTTTTTACTTTTTATTGCATCCAATGGTAATTGCTTTGCGTATTAGTAGTGACCACTATCTAAAACTAAAGGACAAAGTCATGAAAGCTTTAACTCCCTCAATATTAGCAGTTGTAGTATGTAGTACCTTAGTAAGCGTCCCATCAGAGGCGTCAAGTCACCGTGAAGCTCCAAATATCAGTCGCTTCCCGACTTTAGATTCAACAGATTTTTATGCATTTAACAGTTATGAACAAGGCCGTGGTGATTATGTCACCCTGATTGCAAACTATATTCCATTGCAAGATGGCTATGGCGGACCTAACTATTTTGCCATGGATCCTGATGCAACCTACAGCATCCATATTGATAACGATGGCGATGCGATTGAAGATATTAGCTTCGCCTTTAACTTCAAAAGTATGCTGCCTAATGACAATCAAGGTGTTGCATTAACCGTTGGCCCTGAAGGCAACCAACGTACTGTTGCTGTACCACTCAAAAATGTTGGTGGTGTTGCAGCTGGCAATAATGCCGCAGTTAACTTTAGCGAATCATACACTATGACGATGATCGCTGGTGATCAGCGTACAGGTAGCAAAACCATGCTAACTAATACCATGACCAGCAGTAATGAATTCCACAAGCCACTTGATTATATTGGCGATAAAACGTTTTCATCAATGGATGGTTATAAAAGCTACGCAGCGCAATTTGTATATCAAGTAGCGCTCCCAGGCTGTGACGGTATGGCAAAAGTATTTGTTGGCCAACGTAAAGACCCATTCGTAGTGAACCTAGGCAAAACCTTTGACTTAGTGAACTATGTGCCGGTAGAAGGCGACAGTGCGCCGGGCGCAGGTGATGGCGCGGGCTTCCCTGGAGGCATTACACAATCGGCAGATAATGATGACTTAGCAGATAAAAATGTGACCGCAATTGCTATCGAAGTACCTAAAAGCTGTGTAGTTGGTAATGGCAACGGCACTATTGGTACATGGACTACAGCAAGCTTACCGCAGGCGCGTATTCTAAACCCGAATGCTAAATTTGCTAACAATGCAGTAAACGGTGGTGCGCTTACTCAAGTATCTCGTTTAGGTAATCCACTTGTTAATGAGTTGGTAATTGGTTTAAAAGACAAAGATACCTTCTCAAGTTCACAGCCTAAAGACGATGCTCAATTTATTGATTATGTTACCCACCCTTCTTTACCAGAGCTTTTAAATATTCTGTTTAAAGATGCGGTTAATACCACCTTAGGGGCAAATCTAGCGACCCTTGCACCAACGAATTTTCCACGTAATGACTTAGTAACTGCATTTCTAACTGGTTTCCCGGGCGTTAATCAATTAGCCACTGTTACAGGTGCTGAAATGTTACGTTTAAACACAGCAATTGCAGCTAAAGCACAGGCAGATCAATCAGCATTTGGTGTTGCTGGTGATGATTTAGCCGGTTTCCCAAATGGCCGTCGTCCTGGTGATGATGTAGTTGATATTGCGCTACGTGTGGTAATGGGTCGCTTATGCTACCCAATTCCAGTAAATGGCACAAATACTGATTTAGGCCTGTGTACATCTGATGATGCCAGTGTAGGTAACGTACCATTTACCGATGGTGCACCAGTGAACGCTACGATGATGGATGCAAGCTTTCCATATCTAGCAACTCCACTTGCAGGGTCTAAATAAGGAGAACACTCATGCAACATTTTAAATTATCACATCTTGGGTTATTGCTTGCTGCGCTTACACTCAGCGGCTGTAGCAATGATGACGACCATAACACCGTCGAGATACCACCGATGGTAAATAAAGCACCTACAGCAACAGCTGATATGGTAACCACACAAACCGAAGTTGTAATTGAAGACATGCTACAAGGTTCTGATCCTGAAGGAGATACTCTTACCTTCAGTCTGGTTACTGAGCCAATGCTAGGCATGGTAGTGGTTAATAGTGATGGTAGTTACACCTATACGCCGAACCTTGAAACTACTGGCTCTGATAGCTTTACCTTTGCAGTCAGTGATGGGGTAAACAGCCAAGTTACTGCGATGGTTGATATCACTATTGAAGCACTTGAAGTCGATTTTGCACAACTAGGCCGTGCAGCATTTAACCAAGCGGCTACCGATAAGCCACTGAGTGTGAACGGCCGTACATTCACAAATGCGGATGAAAATGCCACATTTGACGATTTGTTAGGTAACAACTAAATCACACAATAATACTTGCAGGCCATGGATGGCCTTTTTAAGGAGAATGCTATGATCACCCGTGCTTTTACTTACCTTTGTTTATTGATCTCAGTTAATGCAGGGGCTGAACCTTATACGCCAGCAGATGACGAGATCATCGCAAAAGCCCGCGCAATAAATACCGCACACCTTAATCAAGACGAATTAATGACGTTACTGATAAATAGCCAACAAGTAGGTCAAACTGAGCTTCGCCAAGGCTTATTAAAAAACCAGTTACAGCAGCGCTATGCGCAATCTCCCACACCACAAATTGGCTACATGTATGCACGCGTTTTACAACGTGAACATCAATTTTCAGCAGCCTTAGCAATCACCGATGCAGTACTAAAACGCGATCCTAACCATGTTAACACCCATCTATTACGCGCCAATATGCTAATGGTTCAAGGTGACTTTAAAGCCGCTAAACAACAATGCTTAAAACTCTTGGGTCTAACAGCAATGGATGTAATTAATACCTGTACATTTGATGTACTAAGCCAAGACGGTCAATTAGCACAAAGTTATCAAAGTTTAGCGAACAGTATTACAAGTAATAAACAAAGCGATGATACCCGCCATGTATTGGCTGAAATGGCACTGAGACTCAATAAACCCGATGAAGCGCTCGCTCATATCCAGTCATTGCCATTAAAAACAGCCCCCGTCAGCCTTGTAGTGTTATGGGCAGATATTTATTTAGCGCAAGGGAATTATCAAAAAGTCCTAAACACTTTGCCTGCACTGGTAAATGATCAACAAAATTTAGAAGATGCCTTGTTGCTGCGCTTGGCAATTGCAGAGCAACACTACAACGATACCTCGCTGAAACAATGGCAAAATTTAATGGCGCAAAGAGTGGCGCTGCGTGAATTACGTCAAGACCGTTTTCATGCCAGTGATTTAGCTCACTATTATTTAGACATCAATAAACAGCCAGAAAAAGCCCTATACTGGGCAAAAATAAATTGGCAACAAGCTAAGCTTGATGCCGATCAGCAATTACTTACACGTGCGCAAGGAGCCTCTTTATGAACGCATTTGTAACTGCGTTTTTTTGTAACCTGTGTTTATTTTTCATGTTACAAGGAACAGCTCAAGCACACCAATTAAGTACCAGCTATATTAATTTAAACGCAACCGATGACAGCCATTTTACGGGTAGTTGGCAAATCAACGTTGCCGATTTAGAGCAACAGGTGGCGTTTGATTTAAATCAAGATGGGGCTATCGCATGGCATGAGATCAATGCAAAACATAGCGCCATAAGTGATTTTGTCCTGACCTCACTGACAGTAACATCAGCGGACAAGCAAGCATGTACGCTTACCAGCGACGCTCCGTTGCAGCTTGATACTCATTTTAATCAACCCTATGTAGTTGTTCAATTGCAATTATCCTGCCCAGCTCTGGACACCAACCACAGCGCCATAGCATTTCATTATCAGGCATTTTTCGATACTGATGCCAATCATAAAGCAATTGTCACTATCAATGATCAAACTCGTGTGATGAGTAAAAATAATACCCTTCAAACTTTTGATTTTACTAAAAGCAGTTACCTCACCACTTTTAATCAATATGTTTACCAAGGAGTGCTGCATATTTGGCTCGGACTTGACCATATCTTATTTTTAATTGCATTGTTGCTTACCTGTGTATTAGTAAAAAAATCAGCAAAATGGCAAGGTGTAGAATCAAAAGTCACGATCTTCAAACACACCGCATGGATAGTTACCGCATTTACTTTGGCGCATTCAATCACTCTGACCGCCACTGCAATACAATTAGTTACACCTAACAGTCGCTGGGTAGAACTGGGGATCGCTATATCTGTGTTGTTTGCAGCTCTTAACAATATTTGGCCATTAGTTGTGCGTTTAGGCTGGGTCACATTCGCCTTTGGTTTATTACATGGCATGGGCTTTGCGAGTGTATTAGGTGAATTAGGGCTATCCAGTGACTATCAATTACTCAGCGTGCTAGCATTTAATTTAGGTGTAGAGATAGGCCAACTGGCTATATTAGCAGTTACATTACCAGTCCTTATTTGGGCAAGAAACTATCACTGGTATCAAAAATGGGTGATGCCTGCAGGCTCACTCGCCATCGCGATCATCGCGGTGCAGTGGTCAATAGAACGGATTTGAGGGTATTGATTTATAGCTGAAATCAACAAATTAATTGTAAAATTCACTGTGTAAGTTGCTATCATTGAATCCTTAAAGGATCATCTCTATGTACAAAACGTTGAGATATTAAACAATGGTTTTAGGAGTAAGGGAAATATATGCAGTGGTTAAAACCAATGCCATTGGTTGGGCACTTTATAACGCTTGAGGTGTTAAGCTTACATCATATAGATGAATTAAAACATGCGGTGCTTGATGGAGAGTCTTGGAAATTATGGTATGCCAATGTTCCTTCGCCAGAACAAATGCACAGTTATGTTGAGCGGGCAATTATTGAAGCCAAAAACGGCAATAGCGCCTTCGCCGTAAGGTGTAATAGTAGCCATAAAATAGTTGGCACAACTCGATTCTATAACGTAGACGCACAGCATCAGCGCGCATTACTAGGCTACACATGGTATGCCAAGGCTGTACGAAGAAGTCCTGTAAATACTGAATGTAAACTTTTGATGTTGAAGTATTTATTTGATACTCACAATGCCATTGCAGTTGAGTTTAGAACACACTTTTTTAATCAACAGTCGCGAAAGGCAATTGCAAGGCTAGGCGCTAAACAAGATGGTATTTTACGCAGCCATCAAATAACAAGAGATGGATCGATTCGCGATACTGTTGTTTATTCAATTATTGCATCAGAGTGGCCAGCCGTGAAGAATCATTTACTGAACAAACTAAAATATACTTAACTTATAATTTAAGGTTTGCGCTTTAAGCCCCAAAATAACGCAGCAAAGAGGATTAAACGACACCTCTTTGCGGTTAAGGCCTCGGCTCTAATTAGAACGGTATAAGCAACACCCGCATTGCCGGGCGAAGCGCTAATAATAGCGTGGCTTTATCAACATGTGGATTAAGGGTTTTGCGTATGGTGATCCCATTTATCATTGCAAACATCACTTCGATACGGCTTTCAAGTTCAGTTGCACTAAGATCTTTTATCAAACTGCGTTCACTCAATAAAAGATTTCGCATTTTCTCTCTGGCGTAACAATCAGACTTTCGCAACTGCTCTGCCACTTTATCGTTGCGCGCAGCTTCAGCGAACATCTCTAAATCGAGTGCTCCTTGGTTTACATCAGTATGATGTTCCACTGCATAGTCTAGACCATCGAGTAGAATCGTTACTAAGTCACCAGGTTGATCTTCATACTCCTGAAAAATAGAGAACAGCTTTTCCATATCCTGTTCTATAATCGATTCAATGATCGCTTCTTTACTAGCAAAGTAATTGTAAATATGTCCTGCGCTCATCCCTGCGGTCTTTGAGATCTCGGCCATTCCTGCGCCATGATAGCCTTTTCGTCTAAAACAATCGGCCGCAGCACTAAGCACTTGCTCACGGCGTGCTTGCACAAGTGCAGGGTCGGTTTGTCTTTTAGATTTTTCTTTCATAGTAACTCCGAAAAGCGCTGCTTTTCTTTAACCTAATAATTATCACTAGCTTATATGCCCTTTTACATCAACTTTGTCAGTTGCCACAAAGAACTTAATAAACTAGTGATAAACTATATAGTGGTGCAGCCTAGCGGCTATTCACTCTGTTGAGCCGATCGTTGCCAACCGCCTCCAACCGCTTTATACAAACTAATTTGGCTCGTAATATAGGCTTTTTTACCGCTAATGAGTTGTTGCCCTGCACTGTACCAATTACGTTGTGCATCCAGCACTTGTAAATAGCTATCGGCGCCTTTTTCAAAGCGAGCTTCAGAGAGTGTAAACGACACTTGATTACTGTTATACAGATCTTCAAGCGCACTTAGCTGCTGCATATAGCCTTCCCTATCGGCAAGCGCATCAGAGACTTCTTTAAATGCCTGTTGAATCGTTTGTTCATAGGTAGTTAGCGCAATCTGTTGTTGAGTTTGCGCAACATCTAAGTTTGCTTGATTACGACCCATATTAAATATCGGTATCGTGATCGATGGCATAAAGCTCCAAGTGCCAGTGCCACTTGAAAACAAATTATCTAGATCACTCGACGCACTCCCTGCATTAGCCGTTAAGCTAATGCTCGGAAAAAATGCCGCCTTCGCAACACCGATATTAGCGTTAGCAGCTAATAACTGAAACTCTGCTGCTTTAATATCAGGACGTTGCTCAAGTAACTCGGATGGTAAGCCTACAGGCACGGTCGGGAAATTTAGTACTTCATCTAAACTCTCAACAGGTAACAACTGCGCTGAAACCGGCTGACCGACTAATAAATCAAGGGCATTTTTATCACGCTTTAACAAGCGCTGATAGTTAGCAATATCAACTTTTGCGGTGGCTACAGTGCTCTCAATTTGTGCCAACGTTAACTTTGATGCCGCGCCAAGTGCATAGGTTTTTTCGGTTAACGCCAGTGATGCCTGCTGACTTTTTAGGGTTTGCGTAGCAAGCGCTAACTGCTCTTTATCAGCAGCGTAATTTAGCCACACACTTACCAACTCAGAAATTAAGCTAATTTTTACACTCGTTTGAGTTTGCTCTGACGCGTACAAAGTTTGCAGTGCTTGATCAGATTGATTACGAATTTTGCCCCATATATCGAGCTCATACGCGGTCATCCCCACGGTAGCTTGATAGCTATCGCTAATTTGTGCATTACCGGTTGACGTTAAGTCTCCCGGTAAGCGCTGACGCGTGCCCGACGCAGCAAAATCGATTGACGGATATAAGGCAGAGTCTTCGATTTGATAAAGCGCACGAACTTGCTGCACATTAAGTGCGGCAAGTTTAAGGTCTTTATTATGAGCTAATGTTTGTTCAATCAAGTGTTGCAACTTTTCATTCGCAAAAAACTGCTGCCATCTTAAATCAGCCGTATTACCTTGTTCGCTCTGTATTGCGTAGCTATCAGGCACCGGCAACACGATATCTTCACGCGGAGGTGCCATTTGGCAAGCACTGAGCACAAATATGCTTAGACTCGCTAGGCTTAACGTTTTGAATGTCATTATGATTACTCCTGTGTCACAGTTTTATGTTTACCTGGAAAAACTCTGCGCACTAATACAAAGAATAACGGTACAAATATCACAGCCAATATTGACGATGCGAGCGTGCCACCTATGACAGAGATACCTAGAGCATTTTGTGCACCAGAACCAGCACTTGATGCAATAGCTAAAGGTAGAACGCCACAAATAAATGCCATAGAAGTCATTAAAATTGGTCGTAGTCGTAGCTTAACAGAGTTAATTGCAGCATCCACCAGCCCCATGCCTTCATCCATTTTATGAATTGCGAACTCAACAATCAAAATGGCATTTTTAGACGCCAGTCCTATGGTAGTCAACAAGCCTACTTGTAAGTAAATATCATTTGATAAGTTACCTATAAAGGCAGCCATTGCAGCGCCAAATACGCCTAAAGGAACAATCATCATTACCGCAGCAGGCACCGACCAACTTTCATACAATGCAGCTAAGCACAAAAATACCACTAATAACGACAACGCATACAATAATGGCGCTTGACCACCACTTAAACGTTCTTCATACGAAATACCAGTCCATTCAAAGGCAATCCCGGTTGGTAACTGGCTAACCAATTTCTCCATTTCATCCATGGCTTGACCGGTACTATAGCCTGGCGCTGCTGCACCTTGAATTTCCATTGCCGAAAAGCCGTTATAGCGTTCAAGACGCGGCGAACCATAGGTCCAGTACGACTGAGCAAACGCGCTAAATGGCACCATATCGCCATTACTATTACGTACATACCATTTATCTAAATCTTCCGGCACCATACGAGACTCTGGCGTACCTTGTAAAAACACTTTTTTTACTCGACCACGGTCGATAAAGTCATTCACATAGCTACTACCCCACGCGGTAGACAAAGTACTATTGATATCTGCTTGGGTCAGCCCAAGTGCTTGCGCTTTTGCTAAATCAATATCTAGCTCCAGTTCTGGCTTATCTTCTTGACCATTAGGGCGAACGCCTGCTAACACAGGACTTTGTGAAGCCATCCCTAGTAACATATTTCGCGCTTCGAGTAATTTGTCGTGACCAAGCCCAACCCTATCTTGTAAAAACAAGGTAAAGCCATTGGCAGTGCCAAGCTCAACAACCGCAGGTGGTGGGAAAGCAAAAACAAAGGCTTCTTTAATCGTAGAAAAATAACCCATCGCTTTGCCTGCAACTGCACCAACCGATAAATCATCGCGTTGACGCTCATCCCAGTGTTTTAAACCAACAAAACCAAGCGCTGCATTTTGTCCAGAGCCTGCGAAGCTAAAGCCAGTTACACTAAACACAGAACGAACAGCTTCAGACTGATCTTCTAGGAAATGTTTTTCCATTTTCTCAACGACTTTTAATGTCTGCTCAGTGGTTGCTCCTGCTGGTAAACTTACTTGATTGAACAAAATACCTTGGTCTTCATCAGGTAAAAATGCTGAAGGGAGTTGTGAGAAAATATAGATCATGCCGCCAACAATTAAGCCGTAACACAATAAATAGCGCTTACTTTGCTTGATCATACGGCTTACAAAGTTTTGTGCGCCGGTGTTGGTCTTTTCAAAGCCGCGGTTAAAGCCCATAAAAAAGCGACCAATAAATGATGAGTTATTATGTACGTGGCTCGGTTTTAACATGGTTGCACACAGTGCTGGTGTTAAAATAAGTGCCACTAAAACAGATAAACTCATAGCAGTTACTAAGGTTACTGAGAACTGACGATAAATAACCCCTGTCGAGCCTGCAAAGAACGCCATTGGGATAAATACGGCCGATAACACCATAGCAATACCAACTAGTGCACCTTTGATTTCATCCATCGATTTTCGCGTAGCTTCAAGCGGTGAAAGTTTTTCTTCGGTCATCACCCGCTCAACGTTTTCAACCACCACGATGGCATCATCAACTAACAAGCCAATGGCCAGTACCATAGCAAACATGGTCAAGGTATTAATTGAATAACCGAGTACTTGCAGCACAGCAAATGTACCCAATAAAACCACAGGCACTGCAATAGTAGGAATTAGAGTTGCTCTAAAGTTTTGTAAAAACAAGTACATAACTAAAAACACTAACACCACGGCTTCGATTAATGTACTCACTACTTTTTCAATTGATAATGATACAAACGGAGTGGTGTCGTAAGGTACAACACTGGCTAACCCTTCAGGGAAAAAAGGCTCTAGTTCAGCCAATGCAGTTTTAACACCCGCAGCAGTATCAAGAGCGTTTGCACCACTGGCAAGTTTAATACCTAAACCTGACGCTGGTTTACCATTAAAGCGCGCCACAACACCGTAGCTTTCACCGCCAAGTTCGACTTTTGCGACATCGCCTAAGCGAACTACAGAACCATCCTCATTGTTTTTGACAAAAATATTGCGAAATTGTTCTGGTGTTTGTAAGCGACTTTGCGCAGTCACAGTGGCATTAAGCTGCTGCCCTGAAATCGCAGGTAAAGCACCAAGTTGACCTGCCGATACTTGCGCATTTTGAGCACTAATAGACGCACTAATATCTGCAGGAGTCAGTTTATATTTTTGCAGCATACTAGGGTCTAACCAGATACGCATCGCATACTGTGAGCCAAATAACTGCACTTCACCTACGCCATCAACGCGCGACACGATATCTTGCACATTGGATGCAACATAATCACCAATGTCGATATTATTCATGCTGCCATCTTCAGAAACAAAACCAACAACCATTAAAAAGTTACGTGCAGATTTAGCTACTGATACACCTTGGCGTTGCACTTCTTGTGGCAATAACGGGGTTGCCAAGGCAAGTTTATTTTGCACTTGAACTTGTGCAATATCTGGGTCGGTATCAGCATCAAACGTTAGTGTTAAAGTTGCCGAGCCATTTGATTCCGAGGTTGATGACATATACAACAAGCCATCTAACCCTTTCATCTTTTGCTCAATAACCTGCGTAACAGTATCTTCTAACGTACGTGCGGAAGCACCTGGATAATTAGCTTGGACACTAATTGCCGGAGGCGCAATAGACGGATACTGAGCAATAGGTAGCGCTTTAATTGCAAGTATACCCGCCAACATAACAATAATGGCCAGTACCCATGCAAAGATAGGCCGGTCGATAAAAAATCGTGACATTAAAATGCTCCGTTATTGAGTTTTAGCAGCTGAGTCGGCAGGCACTGCATTAACAGGTGCGCCCGGTGCTATTTTTTGTAAACCTTCAACAATCAGTTGATCGCCGTCGTTCAAGCCACTTGTCACTAACCAGTTAGCACCTACTGTGCGGTCAGTTTTTAATACTCGCGCTTCAACAGTATTGTCTTTACTCACCACCATCGCTGTAGGCTCACCTTTGCTATTACGACTCACACCACGTTGTGGTACTAAAATAGCATCAGACTTAACACCTTCAACAACCACAGCTCTGACGTACATACCTGGTAATAATAGCTTTTCTGGATTTGGAAATTCTGCTCGTAAAGTCACTGAGCCAGTGCTTGGATCAACAGCCACTTCAGAAAACTGCAAAGTGCCAGTGTGCGGATACACTGAGCCATCTTCCATAGTGAGTTCAACCTTTGATTGCGCAGTAAGATCTTTGTCAAGCTCACCATTGGCAATCGCTTTTTTCAAGCGAGTCAACTCACTACTTGACTGTGTAAGGTCAATATAAATTGGGTCAAGCTGAGTGACGGTTGCTAACACGGTTGCTTGATTAGCACTTACCAGAGCACCTACGGTCACGTTCGATTTGCCAATTTGACCACTAATAGGTGATGAAACCTTACTATAGTTAAAATTGATCTGTGCGGTTTTAAGCTGCGCTTGAGCCGTTAATAAATCAGCCTGGGCGCCTTTATAGCTTGCGTCGGCTTCATCAAAATCTTGTTGGCTGACCGCTTTTATTGCTAGTAACTCAGAATAACGATCTGATTTAGCCTTTGCATTAGCAATGCTTGCTTGTGCCTTACTAATAGCGGCTTTACTGGTTGCCACTTGCGCTTCAAATGTAGCTGGGTCGATTTGATATAAAGCCTGACCTTTTTTAACTTCAGCACCTTGAGTGAATAAACGTGATTGAATAATACCGCTTACCTGAGGACGAATCTCCGCCACTTGAGACGCAGTTACTCGTCCAGGAAGCTCCTTAGTAAGTGTTAATGGTTGGCTTTTTAATGTAATTACGCCAACAGGAGCTGGCTGCGAAGCAGGCGCATTCGCCTGCTGAGTTTGATCGCAACCGGATAAAGCAACTGCACTTGCCAAAGCGGTGACAGTAAAAAGAACGACGCGAGAACGCTGCATGTTAACTACCCTTAATTTAGAATGAACGATCATTCTAAATTAAATTATTACATTTTCCAATGTTAATTGAGAATTATTTTTAAAAGATCTAAGAGCATGTAAAGTGATGTAAAAAGACTTGACGGTGAGCTAAAAAACAGAACAACTCGATTGCTAATTGCAGGTACAAAAAGAGTTAATTTTATCTTTAATGAGCATAACAATGCAGATGCAGTAAACATTAAAAGTAGTCATTTTGAACGTCTGGAACTAAAAGCGACACAGCAAGCAGATGTTCAATCATCGGTTGTAAGATTTGAGGGAAAATGGGTAGCAATATATCCAAATTGGTGTTGTTGACAATTTAACACATTACTTTGTCATTTAAAGAAGAGCTACTGTGAGTAACAGTAGCTCTTCATCAAAGCATCATTGAATCGTCGTAATATTAACGCTAAGTCGTTCAATTGCACAGCCATAACTGCTTGGACTTATTCTCTGATACTGGGTATTTTTGCTGGCATTTAAAGTCACTATAAACTCATCTTGCTGACCTACCGCTGACTGCTCATTAGCTAAACACATTGCTTGAGTAAGCGAGCGCAATTTAGCATCAGTGAGTATGTTATTAAAACGCTGCATTGGCAAAGGCGGTATTTTAATTGCAGGCAAAGCACTGTCTATAGTACGTTGGTTTAATTGGTAGCCTTGCGGTGTTACATCAATAATCGCACCAGCTGGCCAAAATGAATAATCAAAACTGTATTTATCTTTGCCCTTATTTAAATGCACAACCCCATGCTTACCTAGCACTGTCACAATCGTACTCTGTTGTGATTTTATGAACACTAAAGCTGTCGTTTCATCAACACCAAAGCCATACTGTTGCCCTGTTTTTGCAAGCAATGTCGCTAAACGCACAGTGCGATTTCGCTCACTAAAATGGGTGTCAACTATACCTGCACTAAAGCTGCCCAGCCCACCATTAGTTTGATAGGTTAATGTATCTGCGCTTAGCCCTTGATTACAATCATCTTCACAACGTTCACTCGGTGCAGAAACTGCGTGCGCACCATCACGTAATGCAGCTAAACTAGTGCCATTAGTGATCATAGCAACACTACCAAACTGGTTACTGCCGCCACTTTGAATGGCTGTGCCTGCACTTGTACCTACCAATAGCGGACGTGAACGTATAGCATCGGTCCATGGATACGGCTTGCCCGTATCATCAAATAACACTTTTCGAGTTAAACTTTGATCGCCACCATTGAGCATAATACCTGTTGCTGATTCGATTTTTGCAACTAAATTATCAACACCCGCGTCGCATAGTTGTTGCTCAGCTTGAATACGGTCAGGATAGATTTTGTGGCGATTAAACACCTGCATGTTTTGCTGGCGAAATTGCGCTAGCTTTTCACATTGCCCAGTTGTGATTGCTTGCGCTAATGCCGGAGTTAATGCCAGCCATGAACTTTTAATACGATCAAAATCCAGTAAGCCTTCGTAAAAGTCAGCCGATTCATAAGGGTCGCGACTCGATGCTGTGATAGCTAATAAGCTCGGCTGTTTACTATTTACTTTAGCTGTTGCAGAAATAAAATTAACTATATCATTAGCAGCCGGCTCATTATTTTGTTTACTTTGCACCGTTTCTTTTATGCGCTGGCCTTTAGCATCAACAACCGCCACTTCCAGCATATCAGTGACAAAGTTATATTCTCGATCAGTTAAATTATTGAGCGAGCGGCTATCTAAATCCCGCCAAGCCCATAGCAAAGACCCTTTATCGATAAGATTAGGCTGTTGCTTGGCAATTTTTGATAAAACCCGCAAGGTTTCATTGCGATTATTAGTACTATCATCAGGCCATTGGCTTTTTATTTCTTGTAGTGCTTTGCCCGTCAATTGAAATTGATTCGCTTTTTTTCCTATTAATGATGTTTTTTCAATGCAATTTTTAGGACTAAAACTTGAACAAGTCGTTAATGCACCACCAATTAACAGCAAGGTTTGCTCAGTTTGACTTGCAGATATATTCGCCGAAAAAGCGGCCATTACCAGTGTAAAAGCAGCAAAAAAACCACATTTAGAGCTCTTTGTAAGATGTTCCCGAAAGTTTTCCATAATGTTATACTCATGTAAAAAATGATAAAAAATAGCTTGCAGTAAAACTTTATGCTTGCTATAAAAATAAGGAACTTTTAAATCGCGAGTAAGCTAGCACCCAAATACTAGCTTTGTCAAAAACCTTTTGGATTGGAATTATGTTTAAAAACGCAACATCGCTGTGTACATATTTCTACTCTCCTCACTACCTTTCGGAGTGGTTTGACGAGTAGCCACTACCTCACATTCTCTGTGAGGGGCTAACTGTGTCTATCGATCACGGCCCTGTCTAAATAATCAAAAAATAAGCACTGTGCAGTACACCTGTGCTTAAAATAAAGACAAAGGTAAACCAATATGTTTCGTCAATTAACTATTGCAACGGCAATAAGCGCAGTGCTTTGCCCAACTTTTTTGTATGCGCAAGAAAACACTAAAGCTGAAAACATTGAACGAGTAGAAGTCACCGGATCACGTTTAAAAGGCGTCGATCTTGAAGGAACGATTCCACTAACGGTATTAGACCAAGATGCCATCAAACGCTCTGGCGCCAACACGATTCACGAATTACTAAAGGATTTATCCGTGTTCAAAGGTGGTAGCGGCACTTTTTCCACTTCAGAAAGCGGTGGCACGTCCACCTCAACACCTGCGGGACAATCTGCGGCAAGCCTACGTGGCATGGGCCCATCAGCCACATTAACACTGATTAATGGTCGCCGTGTTGCGCCCAGTTCATTTGCCGCTGGCACGGAAAACTTTGTCGATGTGAACTCAATTCCACTTGCAGCTATCGAGCGTATTGATATTCTTGCAACCGGTGCATCAGCGGTTTACGGTGCAGATGCCGTAGCAGGTGTAATTAACTATATTTTAAAAGATGACTTTGAAGGCGCTGAAGTAAATGCATCCTACGCAAATAGCTTTAACAGTCATGATGAAGGTAAAAAACAACTTAACCTAGTATACGGTACAAACATTGGTGAGAGTAACTTAACGGTTTTTGCCGATATTTTTGACCGTAACGCCTTTAAAGCCACCGATCGTGATTTCACTGCATCATCACCACTGGTGAATAGTTATTCGTACTTACCAAAACTTGAAAACGCGCCAAATATTTATTATTACAGCTCGCGTGATGGGAATGAATTGCCAGCGCCAAATTGCCAGACTGAATTAGTTACAACTGAATTTGGTGAAGACATTTGTGCCTATTACCCAAATCAAGACGATTATCTGGATACGCCATTTGAGAGTCTATCGACTGGCTTTATGTTCAATAGCAGCTTAGGCGGTCTTGATTGGCATACTGACTTTTTCTATAGCCAAACAAAGGCAAAAGCGTACTCGTCACCCTCACCGATTAATCAAATAAATGATGAAGATGGTCCTTTCATTTTAGAAGATGCGCTGTTCATTTATGATAATGCAGATGGCAGTAATGATTTGATGGATCAAGTGTTTATTGACCCATTTGAATTTGATACGCAAGCTGGCCGCGAAGTTTACGGCTTTGGCTTTGATGCGCGTTTTAATGCCCCACGTACTGTCGAAGTAGAAACTAAAAACTTCCGCTTAGTGAGTAGCCTTGCAGGTGATGTTGGTGACTGGAGCTGGGAGTCAGGCGTAACCTTTTCTCGCTCAAGCTCTGAGCAAGAAGCCATTGATGGTATTTACAATCGCTATCAATTTCATGCCGCCATTACTGGTGAACTATGCTCAGACGGTACATTAGCAAACTACGACGGCGCAAACCTTAACTGTGTATCAGGCGATTTACTGCCATTTTATAATCCATTTGTGCAAGGCGATGCCGCCAACGATGCGGTTTTAGCAACGGCACAGGCACGTCCAACACGCAGTGGCGAAAGCACCGTATACGGCTGGGATGTAAACTTTAACGGTGAGCTATTCACCTTTAATGATTTACCCGCTTATGCATCATTTGGAGTTGAAGCTCGCCGTGAAGAATTAACTGACATTCCATCACTTGACTCGCAAGCACGCCCTGAAAACGGCTACTTAGTGGATGTATTTGGTTTTGGCTCGAGCTTATCAGAGGCTGATCGCACTCAATACGCGGCGTTCGCAGAAATAAGTGTATCATTGACCGATCAAGTTGAGCTACAGGCGGCAGGACGTTACGATCATTATGACGATTTTGGCGGCACCTTTAATCCAAAAATAGGCTTAAGCTATCGTCCTAACGACTCGTTAGTGTTACGTGGCTCATGGTCTACGTCATTCCGTGCCCCTTCTCTTACGCAAGCTGGTGTTAAATTAAGAACCACTCAATCAACCTTCGATTGCGGTGCTAACCAAGCAGTATCTGATCTTTATTGTATGGGCCAAGGAACAGAGGTAAGTGTTAACTCACTCGAGCTTGGAAATAAAAATCTTAAAGCTGAAGAATCAGAAGCTATTAGTGTTGGTTTTGCTTGGAGCCCAAGCGCTGATACTAACCTAACCGTTGATTACTGGCAGTTTGATCACGAAGAAGTGATTGATACTAATATGACTGCGGTGCTAGATCGTGCCATTACTGATGCATCACTGCGCCATTGCGGTATTGTCCCAGAAGGTCAACAAGGTATTTCTTACGATAATGAGCTATGTGATATCAGTGACAATAGTGGTTTAAGTATCGAGCAAGATGGTGCCAACCTAAATGAAATTTTAGATAACTATATTACCGAGTTTAACCCACGTGATGATGAACTATTTTTACCATTATTTCGTGACCATGTTATCCCACTTGAAAATACCGGCACACAAACATTAGCAGGGATTGATATTAAGTTTGATCACCGTTTTAGGCTTTCAGGTGGCGATTTAACTTTTGCATTTGATGGCACGCACTATCTTGAATTTGAGCGCAGTAAACCAGGGTCTGATGCCATTGAAAAGTTAGTGGGTACATATCGCTACCCTGAAAACATCGGTCGTATGTCAATCGATTGGGAAGCTCAAAGCTACTACCTAAACCTTGGCGCAAATTACACCAGCAGCTATGATGATGACATTGAAGGACTTCGAGGCCGTGAAATTGATGAACTGGAAAGTTTAGGTAAACTTGACTCACAAGGTAATCATCAAGTTGACGATTGGCTCGTATGGGATTTATCTGCAGGTTACTACGTAAATAAAGCCCTTACCTTAAGAGCGCGCATTGATAATATTTTTGACAAAGAGCCGCCACAGCTATACGGCTCAAGTCGTGGTTTTGATTCTATAAACCATAATGCTTATGGCGCGCGTTATACATTTAGTGTCAGCTATCGTTTCTAAAAATTATACGCGCCGTGCTAGTCGCTGTGCGTAACACCATCCAAATTGTGCTAAGTGGCTTTGCTTTGTAGAGTAAGGTCACTTATTCAAATAAACTTCGTGTTAAAATAAGCAGGTGTGCGGCTTAGTCTAAGCAACCTATTTCTTTGCGAAAAGTGAAATTATGAAAAACAAACAATTTACTATGCCTGATGCAAGTATCATCTTGTTATCAGTTGCATTAATTGCCTACTTGGCAACCTTGTTTATTACTCCTGGGATGTTTAACGCCCAAAAAGATAGCCACAGTGTTGAACTTTCTCAATACCAAACAGTGGCTGTAAGCGAGCAAACGCCGCTGTTTGCTGAAGGCGGTGAAATTGGCCTGGCAAATGTGTTGTTTGAAGGTTTAGTATCGGGTGACAAGTACGGCGCAACCATCGGTGTCATGGCATTTATATTAATTACCGGCGGCGCGTTCGGTATCATTATGAAAACAGGCGCAATTAATAACGGTATTATGGCGCTTATCAATAAAACTCAGCGAGTTGAATGGCTGTTTCTACCATTATTATTTGTGTTATTTTCGTTAGGTGGCGCAGTATTTGGTATGGGCGAAGAAGCCATTGCTTTTTGTATTGTGTTGCTACCGATCATGAAACAGCTCGGCTATGATGCCAAAGTAACGGTTTTAACTACGTATGTTGCCACACAAATTGGCTTTGCAACGTCTTGGATGAATCCTTTTAGTATTGCAATTGCACAATCTATTGCTGAAATACCGGTTTTTTCTGGTGCTGGCTTTAGAATGATCGCATGGGTTGTGTTTACACTATTTGGTTTATTTTTTACTATACGTTATGCCAACTCGATCAGAACCATTAACACCGCGCAAAGCGACTCCCATACTGATATAAAATTAGATACCGCCGATAAACTTATCTTGATTACTTTTATAACGGGTATTACTTGGGTTGTGTGGGGTGTGATGGCGCGCCAATACTATATTCCAGAGCTCGCAGCACAGTTTTTTTGTATTGGTGTGATCAGTGCTTTTATAGCCAGTATTTTTAATAAACAAACAGCTAACCAAAGTGCTGATGCATTTAAACATGGCGCACAAGAATTGTTGCCCGCAGCCATGTTAGTCGCTCTTGCCAAAGGGGTGGTATTATTACTTGGCGGCAGTGATTTAAATGCACCGTCAACCTTAAATACATTACTTTATCATAGTGCTAGTAGTATCGCTGCGGTACCAGACTTTGTTGCGGCATGGGGAATGTTATTATTTCAAAGTGTGTTTAACTTTTTTGTTTCTTCAGGGTCCGGCCAAGCCGCTATCACTATGCCACTGATGTCTCCATTAGGCGATTTACTCAATGTCTCACGACAAATTGTGGTATTAGCTTTTCAGTTTGGCGATGGCTTAACGAATATATTCATTCCAACCTCAGCCAGCTTGATCGGTTGCTTAGGTATTGTAAAGCTTGATTGGAGCGAATGGGCAGCCTTTATTTGGCGTTTCACTTTAGCATTATTTACTTTAGCAAGCGGCTTCATATTTCTTGCTTATTTTATCAATTATCAATAAAAAGACTTCACTATGTTGACATTAATTCGAGGTGCAAACCTTTATACTCCAAGCCCTCAAGGGCAGATGGATGTACTCATCGCTGGTTCTAAAGTGATTGATTTTCGAACCGAGATCAAACTAGAAAGTAATACCGAAGTAAAGATTATCGATGGCCGAGGAAACATTCTAGTACCAGGCTTTGTTGACTCTTTGGTCCATATTACAGGCGGTGGCGGCGAAGCAGGTTTTACTAGTCGAACGCCAGAAATGAACTTAACTGATGCCACCTTAGCAGGTATTACAACCGTTATTGCAGCGCTGGGCACTGACTCAAGCAGTCGCACACTAACCAACTTAGTTGCTAAAGCGAAAGGCTTAAAAGAGCTTGGTCTTAATGTATTTTGCCATACTGGCTCTTATCACTTACCCGCTAAAACACTGACGGGTAGTATTACAAATGACCTAATGTATATTGACGAGTTTATTGGCGTAGGCGAAGTGGCAATTTCAGATCACCGTAGCAGCCAACCCACCGTTCAACAACTCGCAGAGTTGGCAGCAGAAGCAAAAGTCGCCGGCATGCTAAGCGCAAAAAAAGGCACCGTGAGCATTCATGTCGGCCCCGTTAATAGTCACTTAGCGATTCTGCATGAGGTTGATAAAAATACTGATATTTCATTGAGTCAGTTTTATCCAACACACATGAATAGAAATAAAGCGCTGCTTGACGCTGGGATTTTATTTTGTGAAGCCGGCGGTACAATTGATTTTACCACCAGCACAACTGAGTATGATCTTGCCCATGGCGAATATGCTGCCGCGCAAGCGTTAGCTTACTGTTTAACACACAATGTTAAGCCAACACAATTGACTATGAGTTCAGATGGCCATGCCAGCCTGCCAATATTTGACGAGCAATTTAATTTGCTCGGGCTTGAAATTGGTAAAGAAGCCTCTCTGTTAGGTGCTTTTCAACAAGCTGTACATCAATATGAGGTGAGTATAGAGCACGCATTAATGGCCATAACCACTAATCCCGCTAATGTACTGGGGATTAAAAAAGGCACTATTAGCAAAGGCTCAGACGCCGACTTAGTTTTACTTGATAGCAACACTTTAGCGCCACAACATGTATGGAGTAATGGCATTCATATGGTTGAGCAAGGGTTTGCAATAATAAAAGGCGCTTTTGAATAAATAATGAGGCGCATAGCGCCTCACGTTTATTGTAAGGCTGGTTCTACCGGTAGTATTTTAGACACCAATAACTGTTCAACTCGGATCCCTTCAACATCCACAACTTCAAATTTAAAACCTGCGTATTGAATATATTCTGCTCGTTTAGGAATTCGCTTCATGGTATAAATTAAAAATCCGGCAACAGTTTCATAATGCATTTGATCTGGAAATTCATCCACACCGAGCACTTTTGCCAGCTCAACGGCTGGGGTTAAACCATCAACTAACCATGAATTTGCATCACGTGCGATAATTAATTCATCACCATTATGGGTGATCAAATCTCCCATAAAGCCTTTCATAAGATCTTTAACTGTCACAATTCCCACGACAAGTGCGTATTCATTTACCACCACTGCGAAAGGTTTTGCTGCGCCTTTAAAGGCATTTAATGCCTCTGACAAACTCAGTGTTTCTGGTAGATAAAAAATCTCTTTTTCGAGCATTTCGTCGTTAATATTCGCTGCATCGCCTTTGAGCACTTGGCGAAGAATATCTTTTGATTCAACTGAGCCAATTAATTTATCTAAATTGCCATTGCATACCAAAAAATGATTATGTGGATGATCAATGATTTTGCCCGAAATACTATCGCTGGCTTCGTTAATATCAAAGTAGACTATTTGATCTCTAGGTGACATAACACTCGATAAAAAGCGCGCTTCTAAATCAAATACATTACCAATCAAATCATATTCTTGTTGTTGTAAGCTACCATATTCTGCGCCTGCATCCATCATTGCGACTATGTCTTCGGTAGTTACAATGTCTTCACGCTCTGCCGGCACATTGAATAAGCGTAAAACAATATTAGTTACACCATTAAAAAACAATACCAACGGTGTTAATGCATACGTTACCCAACGCATAATCGTGACTACGCGAACCGCAACAGCCTCTGGTAGGATCATAGCTAAGCGTTTTGGTAATAAATCAGCAAATAAAATAAACAATGAAGTAATTGTCAAAAACGACAGTAAAAAGCTAATTTGCGCCAGTAACGGTCCTTGATAAAACAACACAAGTACACTTTCAACATAAGGTGAAAGCGCTTGTTCGCCCACTATACCGCCTAAAATAGCAATTGCATTGAGAGCAATTTGGATCATGGCAAAAAAAGCACCCGGTTGCTCTTGCAGCTTTAATACTGCAGCCGCTTTAGCATTGCCTTCGTCAGCCATGACTCTTAATTTAATTTTACGTGATGCTGCGATGGCGATTTCCGACATAGCAAATAACGCACTGATCAAGATTAATAAACCAATCCCGATTAAGTCACCCATTTATAACTCCAAAAATAAGCGCTTTTATAAGCAAAAGCAGCTGGATTATAACCCCTTTTAAAGGTTGGGCAATTTAAATTTAACTAATATTAAAAGTAATTAAATATCAGTGCATTACCAACAATAAAAGCTTACTGATACGCGTTGAATGCGTTGCTGAGTTTGGTTTGAGTTGGCTTATCTAGCGCTTTGTTACAAGCAAAATATAATGCCGGTTGCTCAATATTAAGCCTTAAAATAGGTGTTAATTTGTCAGTAACTTGCCTTTTAGCATGCTCATATTTAGCCCGTTGTTCAGGTAATACAACGATATCGATACTGCTTTGACGGCTTTGAACTATTTTAAAAATATTATCAAAACTATTCATCAGCATTAGATTTACACCTTCTTCAAAGCCCTGTGATAATAAAAAGTGATGGCTGTAGTTATCTTTTAATACCGCAATTCGGTATTGCTTTGCTTGCTCTAGGGAATTGATAACAATGTTTTTTGAATTCAATGCATACAGATAAGTATTCAACTTTGCTAATTCTGCAATCCAAATAAATTGCTTTTCACGAGGAGTTGAACGCGTCATAGAAAAAATACACGTTTGCGGATCGCGCAGTGCCATATTAAATGCAGTACTCCAACTATGCACTGAAATTGTATAATCGAGTGTTGAAGAAGCTAACACCATTTGAACTTTATCAGCGATATAGCCAACAAGCTGTTCATTTTCATCAATATATTGAGCAGGCGGAAAGTTTTCTGTAACTATGTTTAATTTAGCTACAGTTTGACTACTTAAGATTATTAATAAAAAATAACACCACTTAGCCACTCTTACCCCACCGATTATTATTTTAAGCCTCTCTTGATGTAAATTAAATATAACGGCAAATAGCTGATTTGTGAATTAAAAAAGCAGCATGCCTCAGCATGCTGCTTATATTAACTGTTATTGACTATGCGCGGTTCATGGCATTAATTAAAAATGCTGAAATTTTTGCACCTTCTCTAAGCGTTGTATCTGAACTCGATTGACCAATCAGTGAACTGTCAGTAAATGGGGCAATTTCCATCATATCAGCGCCAGTGATCGGAAATTCATCAGCCAAAGCAACTAAGATATCCAAAGCATGCTGCGGCGTTAAACCGTTCCCTTCGGGTGTGCCTGTTGCTGATGCAAACTCTTCATCGAGGGCGTCAATATCAAAGCTGACGTAGAGTTCATCAACATTATCAGCTTTAAGCTGAGCAATTACTTCTGCGGCAATTGCCGGCGCGCCTCGTTCGATGATCTCATGGGCCCAATGTTGTTTAACGCCAAAGGTAGATTCCCAGTGTTCTTTTGGCTTACCGCTTGAACGAATACCAAATTGGATCAGATGATGTGGTGCAGGTAAAAACTCTAAAATATGCGTGCACCACGAGCCAAAACATAAATCGATACCTAAACGCTCAACGAGTAAATCGGTATGCGCATCAAAGTGAATAATCGCAGTGCGTTTACCTTGCACACGCTTTGCCTTCAAATACGCTTTAGTTAACGGGTAACTAATTGAATGATCACCACCAATACCAAAAATGCCTTTATCAGTAAACGTTGCATAAAAGCTATCGCATACATCTTCAGTGATAGACAACGGGCTGACATAATACTCACTGCTTGGATTATCATATAATGCCTGTTGGCAATTACTGATAGTCGCGTCGTTTAAATATTTATCATGCAGTAAATGTGGGATAACCCTTACATCACCTAAATCAAACGACTTTGCCTGAGGCTGCTGATCAATCAATGTTGAGCGTAAAAACAATGGCCCCCAGTTGGCGCCGCGTAAAATGCCACCACCACAGTCAGAGCTAATACCTAAAGTCACCGCTTTATGCTCACTTTGACTAAGTGTATCGAGTGATGCACGCCATAGCGTATCGATATTATCTTCTTGCCCATACAGTTTCATACGCAGCGCCGCTTTACGTTCTTTTGCAGTATTAACCGTAAAAACGCCATCGCCCGGCGGACATAAACAGTGCTCAACTTTACTTTTAAATGTGTGCCATTGTGTGCTCATTGCAATTCCTTACTGTGTGCTTTTGCGTAGTTATGCAAAAGAGCGTTGTTGAAAATAAAATTAATAAAAGATTAACGCGCCGATTTTCACTCGCAATTTTATTACTCTCGCCGCTTTAGCTACATTTTAAATAACTATATAAACCTTTAAAATAACAATTGGTTATACTTATTTATCCAACAACGTATAAACTAAAATAGAGTGCCTAGTAGGATTGATATAGTGTCTATGAATACAAGTCAACTACCGGCGATGACACAAATTAAAGTCAGTTGCTTGAATATTCAAAGAGAATGAATAAATTTGATAACGGACATCCGTCCTGTACAAGGCAATGCATTGTAGTAATTATGCTAAATTGACAACAACTCTTTATAAATTAGCGTTATTAACTGACGTTAGAACAAAAGTTATAAATAAGGCCCCGCTATGGAAAAGGTATTTCACTTAGGACTCACCCGCGACGATCTACACGGTGCAAAACTTGCAATTGTACCGGGCGATCCAGATCGTGCAGCACGTATTTCAACTTTTCTCGAAAACCCAACTTGCCTCGTCCAAACCCGAGAATTTCATGCTTACTTAGGTCAACTTAACGGTAACTCTGTGGTTATTTGCTCAACCGGTATTGGTGGTCCTTCAACCTCCATTGCAGTAGAAGAGCTGGCGCAATTGGGAGTTGAAACATTCTTACGAATTGGCACAACTGGCGCTATTCAACCTCATATTAATGAAGGTGATATTTTAATCAGCCAAGCATCTGTGCGTTTAGATGGTGCGAGCCAACATTTTGCGCCATTGAACTACCCTGCGGTGTCTGACTTTTTCGCCACTCAAGCGATGGTAAATGCGTGCGGTAATTTAGGCATTGATTTTCATATTGGTATTACTGCATCAAGCGATACTTTTTACCCAGGTCAAGAACGTTACGACACTTACTCGGGTTATGTACCAAAAGCATTTCAAGGTAGCTGTGAAGAATGGCAAAAGCTGGGCGTGATGAACTATGAAATGGAATCAGCAACCTTATTTACAATGTGTGCAGCACTGGGGCTAAAAGCCGCCTGTGTAGCTGGTGTGTTGGTTAATCGTACTCGCCAAGAAATCCCCAATGTAGATCACGGCGAGATTGAGAAAAAATCAGTCGCCGTGGTACTCGAAGCCGCTAAACTGCTGTTGGCTTAATATTTAAACTAATACTTTGTAGTACTGGCAAATCAGTGTAACTTGCCAGTACTGCTTGACTGACACTTAACTGATTTCCCTTACCCTGCGTTTGTAGTAACTCAATCCCTTTGACAACATCTTTAGTCATTGCCAAACCGGCTAAATGCAATTGACTCACCGCACTTTGCAGTGGTGATAAGCTCGGGCTATACGCGGCATTTTCCGCATAACAACCATAAAAATTACCATTTTCGAAAGTACTAATTTTCACTGCGCTGTAATTTTCAGAGTAAGGTACATATGCAGCCAACGCATAACTTAACAACGTTTTATCCAGTTCATCAGTTACAACAAATTCATGCTGTTGTGGAGCGGGGTTAAACAAGCTATAAGAATTACCTAAATCTTGCGGACCAAATGAGTGAGGGAGTAAATCAGCCAGCTTGAATTGCTGCTGCGGTAATAAAATATCAAAGCTCTGCGCATCAGCCAACTCATTCATAAATTGACGACAATAACCACATGGCGCATCACTGATAGCAATTTTAGCTATTTTTTTCGCGCCATTGAGCCAAGCGTTATTAATTGCCGATTGCTCAGCATGAACCACTAAGCTTAATGCTTGTTGTGCAAATTCAACGTTAGCCCCAAAATAAAAATGTTGCTCACCGTGTTTATCGTAGCCAACTACAATTGCCCCAACAAAAAAATGTGAAATAGGCACAACTGCAAATTTTGCAGCAATAGGTAAACAGGCACGCAGTATAACCTCGACAGGTTGCTTATATTGCGCGCACAAAGCTGTGATATCAGCGGTATTTAAAATACCCTTGTGCTGTTTTACGTGAAGATATAACTGCTGCTGTTGTTTTTCACTGAAGCTAAAAACGCAGCTAGTTTGAGTACTTACTGTAGGCGTTAATGAAGACATAGACTAGTTTTATGATTTAATGGCTAACTAGTTTAGAAGGTTCAACGCTTAAATGCTAGGTTGATTTACTAACCAATTTTTCGCGCTGTTAAAACAATCAAAATTTTCTGCTTTTATATCAAAGCGCTGTGCTTTTTGCAAAAACAAATCGTGCATAAAACCATCAAAACTAACGACGCGAGCAATAAAGCAACTAGCTAACCACTGAGATACTGCTGGCATAATAGTCAGCAGTTCACTTGCCGGAAATTTATGCGTTAATTCAGACACATCAACGAGTAATTTATTACTGCCGTAAATAGATACATACTGCTGCGCAATTTGATAAAAGTTCATCACATCCTGTGCACTTGCCGTCCCTCTAAGCGTCATCATTATTAATGACGTAGATGCATCATACGTGATGCAAGTAGACACATTTGACATAATTACTACTCGATTATTAGTACAATTGCCATAAAATGACAAAACAACCGACATTCTAGATAAAAAAAACAGACAGTCAATATCTAGTAGCAAATCAGGTCTGACCAGAGCGTTAATACAGAATAAAGGATGGTTTTTTTTGCTAAAATGATACCAAAAAATACCTTGTTGTAACTAAGTTATAACCTGAAACAGCTTAACGATAGGAAGTAACTGTATTCAATACATCTAAGCTGAACTAAGATTAAATAAGATGTTTAATGCGGATAAATATAACTTACTTGGTAATATATGCGCCGAACCTTACCAGCACAGCGCACTGTTAGTGCTCAATTAACTAATTAATGGACCTCTCGCTGCTAAACACAGCAAAGAAGTCCACACTTAATTATTGGATAATCAACCGGTATTACGCATACCTGCGGCAATCCCAGTCATAGTAATCATTAACGCGTTATCAATGTCACCAGAGCTGCCTTCTGCCGCTTCGCGCGAACGTTTTAACAACTCAACTTGAAGCACATTCAATGGATCCGTATACGGGTTGCGCAAACCAATAGACTCTTTTATCCAAGGTTGATCGGCAAGCAAACTTTGCTGTGGACTTAACGATTGTACCAGTGAAATAGCCTGCTTGAGCTCTTTACGCAGTTTTTCACCTAGTGGTTTGTATTGCTCTTCAACTAAAGCGTCGTCGTAATGCGCACTTAACCAACAGTCCGCTTTACTGAATACCATTTCAAGCATTTCTAGACGGGCTCTGAAAAACGGCCAGCGTTGACTCATCTCATTAAGGGTGTCTATGCCGTGTTTTTCAAGTGCAGCTTGTAAACCAGTTAGTGCCCCAAGCCATGCTGGTAGCATTAAGCGATTTTGACTCCAAGCAAAAATCCACGGAATAGCTCGCAGGCTTTCAACACCACCATTGGGATTACGCTTTGCTGGACGCGAACCAAGCGGTAATTTTGATAGTTCCTGCTCTGGTGTTGCCATTCTAAAGTACGGCACAAAGTCTTCATCAAAACGCACTACATTACGGTAATGCTCACATGACTTTTCACTGATCAACGCCATTACATCACGCCATTCATCTTTTGGCTCTGGTGGTGGTAACAAATTACTTTCAAGCACAGCACCGGCATAGATGTTTAGACTTTCCAGCGCCACATTAGGTAGGCCAAATTTAAAGCGGATCATCTCCCCTTGTTCGGTAACACGCAGGCCACCTTTGAGTGAACCTGGTGGCTGTGAACGCAAGGCTTGCGCAGCAGGTGCGCCACCACGGCCAACAGTACCACCACGGCCATGGAATAATATCAGCTCAATACCGCGTTGCTCTGCCAATTGTACAAGCTTATCCATTGCCTCGTATTGCGCCCACCCGGCAGCCATCATCCCAGCATCTTTGGCTGAATCTGAGTAACCTATCATAACATTCTGTATGCCCTCAGCTTGGCCTCGATACCAGTTATTATCTAGCAATTGAGTAATAACATCGCTGCCTGCATTTAAGTCATCTAAGGTTTCAAATAATGGCGCAACAGGCAGTTTAAAACTACAACCACTTTCTTTTAATAGCAGTTGTACTGCTAATACATCAGAGGCTGTGCGTGCCATTGAAATAATATATAAACCAAACGTCGACGCATCTTGCTTGGCGATTACATCAAAGGTGTCGAGGACTTCTTTTACATCAGCGCTTGGTTGCCAATGTTTAGGAATAAGCGGGCGACGAGAGTTAAGCTCGGCTAATAAAAATGCCTGCTTATCTTCTTCTTGCCATTGGTCGTAATCACCTAAACCTAAATAACGAGTGAGCTCTGAAAATACCTGACTGTGGCGTGATGAGTCTTGGCGCACATCTAGTTTAGCTAAACGAATACCAAAGCTATTAATACGACGTAACACATCTAATAATAAGCCATTGGCTACCACCGCAATGTTACTCTTAAGCAACGAACGGTAGCATGCCTCAAGCGGCTGCTTTAACTGCTCAATGTCAGTGACGATGTCTTGTGCATCGGTGCGCTTATTCATAATTTTAGCGCCAAGATGAGCAACGGTTTCACTCACTTGCGCTTTGAGTACTTTTAATACCGCACGATACGGTTCAAAATCTTGTCCAGCGAGCTCGACTAGCTCATCACTGGCTTGTGACATAGAAAGCTCAGTGCTTAAAGTGTCGATATCGCGACTGTATAAATCCAGTGCCATCCAGCGCCCATGATCCAGCACTTGCTGCGTCACTAATGCTGTTACAAATGGATTGCCATCGCGATCGCCCCCCATCCATGAGGTAAATTCAACGGGGCTGTAATCGTTTGGTAACTCTAAATCAAGGTGCTCTTTTACTTCTTTATTAAAGTCTCGTAAAAAACGCGGAACGGCGTGCCAAAGGCTATTTTCGATAACTGCAAAACCCCATTTTGCTTCATCAATTGGGGTTGGACGTGAACGACGGATGTCGTCTGTATGCCATGCTTGGCTGATCAACTGTGCGATACGGTTTAATATATTTTCACGCTCATAAGGCAGGTTATCGGTACGCTCAAGAGCTGCTAAACAATCACTTAATTCAACGTGTTTGTTAATAATTGTACGGCGAGTTACTTCAGTTGGGTGTGCAGTTAAAACTAAATTGATATGCAGTTTAGCTAAATTTTCTGCGATTTCATTGGGATTTATTTTACCCTGCTGTGCGTGGCTAGCTAATGCTTTTAAAGTTTGTGTTAACGGGCTTAGCTGACAAAAACCCACGTCATTAAAACGAGAAATAGTATGAAACTGCTCTGCAACATTGGCTAGATTCAAAAAGTGATTAAAAGCACGTGCCACTGGCAGTAACTCTTCATCGGTTAAAGCATGCAGAACATTAATTAAGGTATGGCGGTCTTGCTCGTTTTCTGTGCGGGATGACTTAGCTAAAGCTCGAATTTCTTCTACTTTATCTAAAATCGCTTGTCCTTGGGCGTCTTTGATTGTTTGGCCTAATAATTGCCCCAATAAATTAACGTTCCCACGCAAGGCGGCATATTGTTCACTCATTCCTGATACTCCATTGTTGATGTTTATACCATAAAGGTACTAATAATAAGCCGTGTTCAATTTTTAAGTGTGGAGTGTAAAATGCGGTAAAAAATCGACACTTTGCTTACCTTTATATTTGTAAGACTCTATTAATATCATCCAAATGGATAATTTAACAGATCCAAGGCTTATTCTATTTCGTAACAAGACATAATGAATCGATGAATTTTGAGTAACTATGATTATTTTTTACGATGGTAATTGCCCGCTTTGTGTTAAAGAAATGGATTCACTTAAGCGTGCTGACACACACAACAAAATAATACTCGAAGATATAAATAAAGATGATTTTGAGCAGCGCTTTAAAAACATAAAACGCCACGATGCCATGGCGTTTTTGCATGGCCAGCGTGATAACGGTGAAATGATTTACGGATTAGATGTCACATTTGAAGCATGGCAAACGGTTGGCCGTCATTCATGGCTAAAGCTGCTACAATTACCCATAATACGCTTTATTGCCGATTTAAGTTATCGCCTGTTTGCTAAGTACCGCAGACAGATCACACGCATTTTCTGTCAATCAAGTTGTGGGATAAAATAATGACTAACGCTTATATTATTTTCGGTGCAAGTAGTGAAATTGCAAATGCGTATCTAAAAGAAATTGCCAAACACGATCCACAGGCTATGGTTTTTTGTGTAAGTCGCAGCTCTATTGACACATCCGCTGTCGGTATTGTTGTTGAGCAGTTTGTTTGTGACTATTCCAAAGCACGCTTAAGTGAATTAACAAACTTACTTAAAGAGCGCGCAATATACCCAACTCAGGTAGTTATTTTTAACGGCCAGCTACATTATGCGCAATCTATGCCTGAAAAAAAACTCGACGATATCGATGAGCATTATTTCAATACCTTACTCAACACCAATACATTGACTCCTATTTTGTGCCTGCAAGCAATCGCGCCGCTACTTAGCCACAAAACACCTTGTACCATAACGGCCTTAAGTGCGCGAGTAGGTAGTATTACAGACAATAACTTAGGCGGCTGGTACAGCTACCGCGCCTCAAAAGCAGCACTTAATATGTTATTTAAAACAGCAGCTATTGAACTGCAACGACGCGCAAAACAAACACGTTTAATTCTTTTTCATCCGGGCACAACAGATACTAATTTATCTAAGCCGTTTCAAAAAAATGTACCCGCAGGTAAGCTCTTTACACCTGAGTTTGTAGCATCACAACTTTATACTCTTTTACAACAACCTGAACAGCTCACTGAGATAGGTCAACCCGCCTACATTGATTGGCAAGGTGAGCACATACACTGGTAAGGATAAACCATGCACTTTACAACAGACGCCATTAGTCAGTTAGATAAACACTACCGTACGCATTTAATAAACTCACTATCTGGTTTTAAAAGTGCCAACTTAATTGGTACTCAAGATAGTGCAGGCAACACCAACTTAGCAATTGTAAGTTCGGTAATTCACCTTGGCGCGCATCCACCGCTTGTAGGTATGATTATGCGTCCACATAGTGTACCTCGTCATACTTTCGAGAATATTTTAGCAACCGGTGTTTACACTATTAACCAAGTGAATAGCGAGATTGTGGAACAAGCTCACCAGACTTCTGCCCGTTACGATAAAAATGAATCTGAATTTGATGCTACAGGCCTTACAACCGAGTATCTGGCTAATTTTTCGGCTCCGTTTGTTGCTCAAAGCCGTTTAAAGTATGCAGTTAAATTTGTTGAGCATCAACACCTTGCCGTAAATGGCACTGAGTTAGTAATCGGTGAGATTATAGACTTACATGTTGAAGACTCAGCAATTTTAGAGGATGGTTTTATCGATTTAGAGTCAATCAACACCGTCACCATTAGCGGCTTAGATAGTTATCACAAAACACACGCTATAACGCGTCTACCCTATGCTAAAAAACCTCGTTAAATAGAGCAGCTGAGCTTTGAAAATGATTGTTAAGAGTGTCATATATACTTTGAATAATTAAATATCATACTTTGATATGGTTGTTAACACTGCGCTATGGAGTAAACCTCAGCAGCAAGTGCAACGTATTATATTGAAAGTCGCAACTACCTTACAATAGACTGTTTTGGTAATTGCGACCCACACTTAAAATATTATTTTAAACATTTCTAATGAGCAAGGATACATTGCATTACAACCTATAACTGTAGGCAGAACATTGGTTCCAAAACCACCATTATTGACCGCTTGTACGTAATAACCATTAATCGATTTAAGCGCGATGTTGTCACCATTTTGAATTAATGCACCAGGGTTATTTGGTAATTCTATAGTGAACGTTTCCCATATGGATGCCGCAGTTCGGTTTGCATTAAGTGCAGCCCCACCACCTTGCTCTGCCACAAAATAGTATCCAGATGTTGTTTGGATATGTATTTCATCACCACTTAGCAAATCACCGCCATTAATATCAATTAAATTAAATTGCTCCCATGGACCAATTGCAAGACGATTTGCATTCACTGTATCCCCCCCATTATTCTCAGCCACAAGGTAATATTGGCCACCTGTTTCTAGGGAGATATTGTTTAATATAGTGGGGTTACATGGTAGCGTGGTAAAAGTGAGATCTTCACCTTGCAGTGTTGATCTGGGCGGTTTTGGATCACCATGAAACCGAAAATGATACTGCGTTCCACACTCTAAATTAGCTACTTGCGCACTCACAGGGCCATTAACTCCTGCGGGTGTGACTAAAACACTAAAGCCATAGTTTGTGGTTTCACCATAATCAATTATTTCACCACTTAAGCCAATAGTAGATGCCGAATAACCATTTAACTGCGCCGTTGTTGTCGTAATATTGCTTGCAGGTTGTGTTGTGTACTGCGTACCAGCATGCGCAATCGATGCCGTACCAAGTAAAACCACAAATAAAAGTTTTGAAGTAATCATTGTCGAGTTCCTGTGACGTTTATGCTGCTAGGATTAACAGCCCTATAAGCGTAAACGTCGACATGAAATAAAACATTACACCTCATTACAAGTCGCATAATTATAAAAAATTTACATGACACCCACTTAAATCTAAATTCAAAAACTTACATGACACCCACTTAAATCTAAATTCAACAACTGATTCCAATTCAAACCCATCATAAAGTTGCAGTCCTATATAAAGTGACTAGTATTTTTATAGAAACACAACATTGGAGGTTTTATGGCAATCGCTCGAAAAAGACAAATTAGCCTAAGTGATACTCGCTACTATCACTGTATATCTCGTTGCGTAAGAAAAGCTTATTTATGTGGCATAGACAAGCATACGGGCCAATCGTATGAGCACCGCAGAGAATGGGTTGAAGATAAAATTATAATGCTCGCTTCAATATTTTGTATTGATGTATGCGCCTATGCTGTGATGAGTAATCATACACATATCATCCTTCATGTAGATAATAATAAAGCTAACCGCCTAAATGATAAAGCCATTGCTTTACGCTGGCACAAAGCATTTAAAGGTACTTTATTAACTCAACGCTTTGTGAAAAATGAGGTACTCTCTTCTGTCGAACTGCAATTAGTAAAGTCTAGCATTGGAGAATATCGTTCAAGGCTAATGGACATTAGCTGGTTTATGCGATCACTTAATGAGTACATTGCTCGCAAAGCTAATAAAGAAGATAATTGTAAAGGTAGATTTTGGGAGGGACGCTTTAAATCTCAAGCTTTACTTGATGAGTCAGCACTAGTGGCTTGTATGGCCTATGTCGATCTAAACCCAATCCGTGCTGGAACCGCTTCATCACCTGAAAACTCAAATTATACAAGTATTAAAAAACGTATTGCAGCAGCACAAAATGCCAAACAACCTAGGTCCTTATTTCGCTTTGCAGGTTTAACAACAAAACACACTGTAAATGGTTTGCCTTTTGAACTGAACTCTTACCTAAACCTTGTTGATAAAACAGGGCGCTGCATAAAAACAGATAAAACAGGTTATATAGATCATTCTTTGCCACCGCTACTAGAGCAACTAAACATATGCCCTGAAAACTGGCTAAAAATCACCAGTAGGTTTACTAAAGTCTTTCATGGTGCAGTTGGTAAACCAGATGCAATTGACCGGTATTGTGAACACCAACACTTTAAACGACGAAGTAACCGCAAAAATTGCGAAAAACTATTAGCGTAATACCATATAAAACAACTTTTTACTTTTTATCAGCTCAAGGCTGAAGCTTGTGCTGCCAGTTATTTGCTATACTCGCCCAAAAATGAACATTTACTATTCTGAGAAGAGTTTTTTAATATCATTAGACACATAAAAACTCTTGTAACTGTATTGAAGTTAGGTGTCATTTTAATTTTTAAAAGTAGTGGATGTCTTTTAACTTACTCGCATTGGCAGACTGTGCAAAATACTTTGCGATGCCAACAATCTTAACCACCAGCTTTGAAGAAGGCCCCAACGGCCCGCTAGTACCTGAGTTAAAAGAAATGTTTCCAGATTCGCCCTACATTGCTCGGCCTGGACAAATTAACGCATGGGATAATGAAGAGTTTGTTGCCGCTATTAAAGCTACAGGAAAAAAACAAATCATTATTGCTGGAGTAGTAACTGAAGTATGCGTTGCATTCCCAGCTTTATCCGCTTTAGCAGAGGGTTTTGATGTATTCGTGATCACTGATGCTTCAGGCACCTTTAATGTAATGACTCGTGATGCAGCTTGGGATCGCATGTCAGCTGCTGGCGCACAACTTATGACCTGGTTTGGCGCAGCTTGCGAATTACATAGAGACTGGCGCAATGATGTGGAAGGACTGGGGACTCTATTCTCAAACCACATTCCAGATTATCGCAACCTAATAAATAGTTACTCAACCTTCCAACCTAAATAACATACTATTTAACAAGGGGCTGGCCCCCTTTTTTTATAACTAAAAACTAAACAATATAAGTGAGTTGCATACCAAGCATGCTCGTTTACCTCACGTTAAAAAATAGCTCCCCACGCACAAACTTAGACCGCTAACCAACCAAACTAATGCATAGCTTTGCCATAGTTGTGAGTTGTTATAAACCTTTTGCGGGTTATTTTTATCAACCAATACACTGCAAGGCTCGCCTTGTTTGAATCGTGTGAGCAGGGTGTTGTCGTGACTGACCAATACGCTATACAAATGATTGTTAAATCTAAAGCTAACTAACATTGACTGTGACGGCAATAGTTCATGAGCACCAATACGAGTATTAACCGCATTAGTGATGTTATCAATCACACACACGCGCCAGTGATGTTTGCTTATTTTACACTTTAACCACCTAAAAAGAGGCAGTAACCCTGCAAAAATAAAACACACACCCAATATCAATAGCACAGTATTCATCTTTCACTTACCTTATAAAACTAAAACAGACACACAGCACACACATTAAAAACTCACCACAAATTATCTATTAGTTCTGTAGAGATTGATAAACTTGATTTGCAGCAATCAAGTCACTCAGTGCTGTACCAACTGATTTAAATACCGTTATATCCGTTTCGTTAAAACGGGCTACGGTATTTACCTTCGCTAAATCAGCTAATTCAGCACATACGCTTTGCTCGCAAAATACACCTTCACTTATTGGTATTAATAATTCACCTGCTTCTCCTAATACATTGGTTTTACTATCAACATAAACGCGGCTACGAGTAATTGTGGCGGTGTCGCATTCGCGATGGTCACTCTGATGATTACCGATTAGGTCAACATGCGTGCCTGATTTTAACCAGTTGCCATCAAATAATGGCACTTGAGAGCCGGTCGCGCAGCTGATCACGTCAGCACTGTAAATTACTTCTTGCGTACTTTGCCCAATGACAAACTCAACATCAGGATATAACTGCTCTAAACAACTTTGCAGGGCGACTACTTTTAAATGATTACGCGCCACCAGCGTTACTCGTTTAAAATTACGAACAGCCAAATGCGCACGCACCATATACTCGGCTAAGTTACCACTGCCAAAAAATACTAAATGATTACTATTCTCTCGGGATAAATAACGACTCGCAAGCGCCGATACGCTTGCCGTACGCCATAAAGTAATACTCGTGCCATCTACCAGTGCCAACGGTTCGCCGTGCTCGCGCGAAAACAACATTATTTTAGAATACAAAGAATCAAAGCCCGCCTCGCCATTATTAGGAAAATAAGTAAATGCTTTTACGCCAATCACTTGTTCATTCCATGCAGGTAACACAGCAAACGCATCCCGGCTACCGCTGTTGCTATCTAACTCATAGACGTTACGCTTTGGCATAGTAAAATCGAGGGCAAAACCTTGCTGCATAGCAGTGATTAACGAGTCAAAATCAAGGGCGTTATCAATGTGTTTTTTATCAATAACTTGCATTTTATAACTCCAGTTCGAATGGTTTAGGTGCGTGAGTTAAAATTTCATAACCCGTGTTGGTGATCAAGATGTCCTCCTCTAAACGCACCCCGCCATATTCAGAGATATAAATACCTGGCTCTATGGTGATCACATTGCCCACTTCTAATACGTGCTTAACGTTGCTATTGATAAACGGCTGCTCGTGTAAAAATAGCCCTAAACCGTGGCCAAGCCCTTGTCCTGCCCATTTTCCAAAACCAGAGCCATCCAATACTTGTTGTGATGCATTTTGTAAATCAATGCAATCAACCCCTGGCTTAATTAAATTAATAGCAGCTTGTTGTGCAGTCGCAACTGCATTGTAAATTTGAACTTGTTTGCTTGACGCTTTACCTAATACATAACTACGTGTCATGTCTGAGCGATAGCCATTAACAACAGCGCCAAAGTCTAGGGTAATAAAGTCGCCTTCTTTAAGTGTTCTATCACTGGGGCTACCATGGGGCAGCGAGGTACGCTCTGCGAACATTAAAATCGTTGCAAACGACATTCCTTCAGAGCCTAATTTTTGCATTCTAAACTCTAGCTCTAAGGCTAAATCACGTTCGCTTACACCTACTTTAAAATATGGAATAGTGTGTGCAAGTGCTTCATCCGCAATCGCAGCCGCAGCTTTTATTTGTGCTACTTCCCAGTCATTTTTGATCATGCGCTGACGTTCAATTACTCCTTGAATTGGCATTAATGTGTGACCACTCAAATCACTAGCAATTTGCTGCCACAATGCCACATTAATAAATGCCGCATCAAAACCTAAATGGCTGTTAGCAGGTAAAAAACGGTTAATACAACAGCCTAAACTTTCGCTATCACGGTCGCGGCTGATCACTTCAAACCCTTGGCACTCAGATTGTGCGCGCTCAAAGTAACGATAATCAGTAATAAGTATGCAGCTAGCTTGCGTCACAATTGCATACGCGGCATTACCACTAAACCCGCTCAAGTAGCGAATATTCTCATGCCCTAACACTAATAACGCCGTTAAGTTTTGCTCTGCCATACGTTGTTTTAGTAATTGTTGGCGTACTAAAAAATGATTATTCATCGAAAAATAAATCCTTGTTTTAGGGGATCTGTTGGATCAATTAAAAAGGTATGTTTACCCGTCACAAAGGCTGTACCCGTAACACGAGGAATAATCGCAGACCGTGCTTTAACCTCACATGTTTGCTTAACCATTACATTAAATGCTGAGCCTAAAATGCTCTCAATATTTACACTTTGTCCTACCGCTAATTCGCCTTTGGCAAAAGCTAATGCAGCACGAGCGCTTACGCCCGTGCCTGTAGGGCTTCGATCAAGTTCACCTTCGGCAAATACACACACATGACGGCTAAAGTGGTTAATTTGTGATAACTGGCTATTGGAGTAAAAAATAACCCCATATAAAAAACCCAGTGCCTGATCGGTTGGGTGCGTTGGCTGATATTGATTAGTCACTTGCTGTTTAATGGCTTTCCCAAGGCTAATTATATGTCCATGATTGTCAGGTGCTAAGCTTAAATTAAGAGTATCTGCATCAACAAATGCGTAGTATGCACCGCCAAACGCTATATCACAGCTAACCGAACCACACATCGGCAAGCTTATTTTAACGTCTAATTTATCAACAAAACTGGCGACATTATCAAAATATACTTGCTGTAACTGATTATTGTTAAGTTCAACATACGCTTTTATAAGCCCAGCTGGAGTGTCTATTCTTAGTTCATTATAGCCATCTTTAAAGTCAACAAGTGCGCAATCTTTTGCAGCGGTAGCCAGTGCAATAATCGCATGCCCGCACATGGTGCTATAACCTTCATTATGTAAAAAAAGTACGCCAAAATGGCTATCTGAGCGCACAGCACAAGTGATCACTGCGCCATACATATCGGCATGACCACGAGGTTCAAACATCAATGCTTTTCGTAAATAATCAAAACGCGCTAAACAATCGGCACGCTTTTCAAGCATCGTATCACCTGTAAGTTGCTCAAAGCCATCAACTATAATACGCAATGGTTCACCACCAGTGTGCATCTCTAAAGTATGTATTTGTAACCAATCATTATTAGGCTGCTGCCAATGGGAAAATAAAGTCTGGGTCATAATTAACTCCTTCACTTTTGTATACAATATATCTCAATATTTTTTAGTGCAATAACTTTAATAAAAAATGCTGAGCAGTTACCTACTCAGCATCAAGGCTGTGTTACTCTTAATGAGAATGTGCTTAAACATTTTGTCAGTTTTAGTTTTCGCTTGTTAGATACTATTTACTAAAACGACATTTTACAGCCACTTACCAGGGAACTTAAAATTCTATACGTGCGGTTAACGATACATATCGAGCACCTTGGCGGCCAGTTACTAAACCATAATCTGGGTTGAGCTCTAAGCCATTATCGCCATATTGAGCTCGCTCCTCGTTTATCGATACCGCGCTATCTCCATCGAATAAGTTATATACCGTGCCTTTTAAGGTCATGTCAGAGCCAAAAAAGTCAGTATAATAAGTCAGTGACATATCCACATTAGTTAACCACGGTAAGTTACCTTTGCTTCCGCGTGGTGCCGGGTTACCATTTTCATCATAGTGCGATGCTTGGTCATAGTATTTACTCACACATGCATCCCACGGGCTTCCTTGCTCGCAGCTATCAACACCTTCAGGGTGAACTGAGAAGTAGCTCTTTGGACGACCCGATGTAGTTCGCGCAACTAAACCTACAGTCAGTGAATCGGTAATATTATACGCGCCACTAAATTTGATTGCGTGGCGGTGGTCATTTGGTAAATTACCATAGCCATGATCCATCAAATCGCCATAGTCGTAAGAGGTCGTCCAACCAGGATCTGCTTGGTCGTTATCCGTTTTAACTAAACCTTCCGTATTACCGTAGCTATGTGACCATGTATATGAAGTATTGATACGCAAGTCATCGGTTACATTGCCATCTAAGGTAAACTCAAGGGCCAAATATTTGCGTTGTGCTTCGGCAAGTGCAAGCTCATCAGCACTTAAATTAACGTTATCTATTTCTCCATCACCATCAAAGTCATACGACATTTGAATCGCTTCACCAGGATTATTAAGCACATAATATGAACCCTGCCCTACGTTATCGGTGATCCCCATTTCGGCAAGTTTCTTGGCAAGTATAGGGCCTACATCCGTGTCTTCAACACTGCGCCCAAGGTCGCGGTAAATAGCACGTACGCCGGCAGACATAGAATCAAAAACTTCTTGTTGATACCCTATTGTGAACTCATCGCTGTACATTGGTTTTAAAGAAGACGAGGCAATTAACCCAGGTTCAGTAATACCACGCTGGCGCCAGCGTCTATCTCGTAACATATCACCTCTGCTAGGTGAGCCGTCAGCTAATAAAGTAGGCGAGCCATTGCCTTCTAATTGATCTAATTCAAAATACTCAAACCATTCAATTGATGCAGAGCCTTGAGTGATATTCATGTTCGCAGATACTGGCTGAAAATAGCGCCCGTAAGTGGCAAATATTTTAGCGCTACCGTCACCCGATACATCATAAATAGCCTGTAAGCGTGGCGCTATTTGATTATCAATATCAACAAATGCTCGGCCATCTGTCACCGTATTTTCAAACTGGCTATAACGCAAACCCATATTAAGGACTAAATTATCAGTTGCTTGCCATGAGTCATTAATATAAAACGCCAGTGAAGTTGTATCTGAATCGACCTCACGGCTACGAACCCGCCTTTCGATAAAGTCACTCCCCAGCGCAGCACTTGATATATCATTTTCACCAGCAGTTTTTATAGTCCACCAGCCTTGTGCATCCCCAATACCATTTTGGCCTTCAAAATAATCAACCTTCACATTGGTGTAATCAATACCAAATTGAATTGAATGCATATCCAAGTCCCAGTTAAAATCAATTCTGGCTTGGTCACGAATATACTCTTCTTCCGTTATACCGGAATTTGTATGCTGGCTTAGAGTTACAAAACCGTCACGTTCATCCCACACGCCGGGATTAGGTGATGCTACAACGTTCTCAACATTTTCAGTAACACGACCAACAACGGCTGACACTGAAAAAGTATCTGTGAGGTAGCCATTGTAGTTAATACTGTATACATTGCCGCCATCTTCGCCTGGTGCATCGACACCTTGTTGATCACCTACCACATTATCTTGCCAACTATACGCAAACGTTTTATCAGTCCAAGTACGTTTATTGTTCATTGCAGAGAAACCAATAGAGTGATCTTCATTAATAAACCAATCCACTTTGGTGAACCAACGGTCTTCATCACGCTCAAAATCAGAAAAAGTGGTTTGCCCTGCGCTATTAGACTCTTCTCTGCGTGGTGCAAATAAACCATAAAAGAACAGGGTATCTTCAATAATTGCACCACTTGCCCATAGCTGTACTTCTTTAAAGTCGTAACTGCTTTGCTGTGTATTAGTGTTTATTGTCCCACTATCTTGAAATATTGAATCATGTTGACTACGAAGGCCATCAGGATCCCAGCGCACCTCTGCACCGAATTTAAAGTCGTTATCGCCCGATTTAGACACAGCGTTTACAATGCCGCCTAATGCACCACCAAATTCAGGGCTTACACCACCGGTTTTAACTTGAGTTTGGGATATAGCTTCCCAAGGAAGGCGAATGGAACCTAAACCAGTACGAATACTCGTTACATTTAAGCCATTAAAATAGTAGCCATTTTCAGCAGCCGATGAACCACCAAAACTTGATGCGCCTTTAAAATTAGAGCCACCAGGTGCAGCGGTACCTGGCGCAAGTAAAGCAATGCTCTCAAAGCCTGTATTAACCGGCATTGCTTTAAGCTCAGCATCACTAAACGTTAAACCGGAGGTAGAGGAAGCCATATCTACACGACGAATTGCCGAACCTGTTACCGCGATACGCTCTATATCAGTACCAGCTTTATAAAGTTGTACATCGAGAATGATTGATTGACCAATGGTCACTGCTACATCTTCTTCAATTAGTGTTTGATAGCCATCTTTTACAATCGTTACATCGTACATACCCACCGGTACATTACGTAATAAGTAATCGCCTTCAGCATTACTCGTAATAGTGTAAACAAGCCCTTTACTCTTGTGTTTAAGTGTAATTGTTGCGCCAATCAAATCATTACCAGAGTGTGCAACAATATGACCTTTTACAATACTACTACCATCTACGGCCTGCGCAGCTGGTGTCATTATTAATGCAGCTGTAACAGCTGTTGCCAGTAGGGTTTTAACACCCACTCCCCGAGTTTGCTTTTTATTATTCGTAAACATGAAATGTTCCTTTGATCCTGTTGATTTTTTGTTGCCAGGCTAACCTTGACGTAAAAAATATACACTCATTACATATTGTATACAATATGTAATATACATTTAATTTACGTAAAATTAAAAAACAAGATGGTTCATGTCAAACTTATTCAAAAACAATATTTATAATCAATTGCTTGCAAACTCACACTGAACACCTAAAAAGTAACAGAAGTGAGCAAAGTAATTAATACAGGGTTTAGTTTATTTTTATTCCGGCCTTGCCGAAAGCAATTTAGCTGATACAATCTAAATGTATAATGTATACAATATGTATTTATAAGAGGAAATATGATGCAAACGAACAGTAAAGATTGGCGATATACAGTTATGCCGGCCGTATTTACATGGCTAAAAGAGTCAGAGTCCGGAGCCCTGGAAATAGACCTTGATACAACAAAAAAATACGCTGCAGATATTTTAAAAGTGCAAGGAAAGGGGGGTACTCGTATGGGTGGACTTGTTGGCTCTGGTACGCTGGGTGAAAACAGCTACCTAAGTGCTGAGCAACGCCTTTCTTTACTAAAAGCCCTTTCAAGTGTTGCTAAAGAACACAACGTTCCTTTAATCAGTGGCGCAGCGGCAGAAACCAAAGAAGAACTAGCCAAAATAGTAAAAGAACTCGCAACGGTCGGCGTAGATACCGTTATGGTAATGCCACCAAAAACCAAAGAAACACCTTGTGATGAACAGATGTATGCTTACTACGCGCTTAGCGCCTCAGCGGCAAAAGAGGCCGGCATAACAATAATGCCCTATAACAACCCTGACGCAGCGGGCTACCATGCGCTTTCAACTGATCTGCTTACAAGGCTTGCAGCTCTACCAGAGGTAACTGCGCTTAAAATATCAACTATCGATGTGTCAGTTATTGAAACAATGATGTTAGAGAACAAAAATTTAAAAGTATTGGCCGGTGTTGACACCGTTACTGTACATGCAGGACTCGCAGGCGCATGTGGCGGCATTACAGGTGTGGGCTGCATATTCCCAAAAGCGAGTATTACAATGCAAGAGTATGTAAATAACGGAGAATGGGCCGAGGCAAACAAAATCTCTCAAGCGATGAACTCTATATCCTATCTTGATGCACAGCCGTTACTTTTAGAATACCTTAAGTTTGCTTTTGGCATTCATCATAATGATCTAACAGGTGGGCTTCGCACCTTTGGCAAGAAGTTAACCCAACAGCAAATTGATGACGTGCACACACGGTATGCCCTAGCAAAAGAACGACTTGAGGTCCTCGATTTACTAGACTGATGTTTTAAAATATTCAAATAGCAAAAACTCCGTTGTTACGGAGTTTTTATCTTTACAGATTGGCTATTTTTGAGATTGTTACATCTTATTTTATTCAAAACAGGCCTAGGCTACTTGCCATGATTAGGTTAACCGATGAATGTCTCGGCTCTGGCATCCTGCTTCGTTCTACCTTCTAAATCTATTTAGTCGTAGTGCCCCAGAAAGTCCAAAAGGATATGGGAAAAACCTGGCTGCGATAAGATCGCAATAAGAGATTACTGCGTAACGCACCCTAGATGTGTTTGCCGTAAGCTACTTGCTTAACAGCCACATCGGCATACGAAGTAAACGAATTTGCTTATTGAATTAGAGTTGATTTTTGATTGACCTTCAATTTATAAAACGGTCAAAAAGAACACTATTGCCTATTGACAGAGTTAAGGCTCATATGTATTAGGCAATTGATCCTGCAACATAAATACATCAAACGCAATTACTAACTTCACCCGCAGCAAATGTAAGAGTTTTACCTTTAGTTTTAATAAAGTAAGGTGTGATTTTATGACGTTGATCTGGATATTGAGGATGAGGCACTTCAAATGATGGTTCGTCCATGTCGTTCCAAGGATACTTCCAAATATTAATACCATTGATTTTTTTAGTTTGGGATTCAAAACCAATATCGTGATACTGCCAACCATCCATGTAAATCACCTAACGAGGCTGTAGTATAACTCCAACAGCCAAATTCAATTAAAAGACGAGCTCCTGTAATTAACTCTAAGCGTTTTTAAAGCATTAGGTAATGCATTTGGAACCCATAAAACTGGCTGTCTTTCTTAAAAAAAGAGTAATTCTACAGCCTCAACCCCCAATTAAGGTGTGGGCCACGCTACCACGACGCTCAAATTGAACACCGTAAACACTGAACTAGCCCTAAACTGAAACTGCCAAGCGTGGGGAATCACTCTTAAATTGCTTGTTAGCTATCTTTTTCACAATGCAGTGGGAAATGCTGCGACACTCCCATTGCAGAACCGCATGATAACCTAAGGTGTGTATCACGATAGTGGTCATAGCAATTATCAACTAAATTGATTGTAGCTCTTAATGCCACCTGCACTTCTTGAACTACTAGATCACAAATTTTGTCACGGGAGTTTTCATAAATACCGACCAAATCATAATCAGTGTTGTCGATAACTTTGCCTTCCATCCACGACATATTTTTGAACATTTTATCATCGCCAGTATAGAGTTCACTGAATCCCTTGTGTGCTCGGTCATTACGATCAGTCCGCAATTCTTCACCGGTTTTATCAAGAGTTTTTAAGTCCTCTAGAATTTCAGGGTACTCTGTTTTGAGAGCTTTTTTGAGTTGCTTAATATTTAACTGAAAATCAGAAAGTCCTAGCTCCAAAACTTCATTCACAAAATGAAAGGCTATATCTCTCAAGCTGGAAAAACGGAATAAAGTCAAATCAACGATAGATTTAAGCCAGTCGTATCTATTTATGTCTTGAACGCTGGATTTAACTGGAACAGTTTCAACCCCAAGCATTTTAGGGATAACCCGCAAATCAATGAATTGTTGTTCAAGCATGTTAAATCGGACATAGGTTAATTGTGCATAAGCCATATGTGGGTCAGCTTCAGAAAACTCTTCCCAGTTTTTGTAAGGCAAGTCATGCAAGAAATAACAATTTATCGAGTCGTATAAAACACCCTTGAAGCTAGAGTCTTCCAGATCCCACCAATGATATTCATTATTCATAGATACTCGCAATTTCTGACAGATAGCTAACAGCCTTTTACCAAGAATACCGATAAACACTCTTGAGTGATTACCCTGAACTGCGTAAACACACATTAAAATTTATAATAACAACTTATTAAGGTTACCTTTTTTCGTCTTCGATTTTTAATAATAGCTTTTTAATGTCGTTTTTGGCGCCCAAGATATGCTTTTTCAAAAAGTCACAGGCTTTTTTAGTGTCTTTTGCGCGACAGTGATTTAACAATGTGCGGTGCTCTTCGGGTGCGGTGGTTAAACCACCAGCCAGTAAAATATGCATGCGCACGTAGCGCTCTGAATTTTTACTATACATATCTACCAGCTCACGGGTTTGTGGCCGTTGCGCGCGCGAATATAATTTACCATGAAATCGACTATTTAAATCGCCTGTGGCAAGGTGGGTGTCGCCCGCATCCATAGCGCTTTCAAGCTCAGTTAAAATAAGCTCAGCGTCGATTAAATCTTGATCTGTTAAACCGTCTATTGAATGGCTTAATAGCTCTGCTTCAAGTAAGGCTCTTAAATCAAAAATCTCATCAATTTGTGATGCTGAAAGCTCTGTTGCCGTAGCTCCTTTGTGCGCTTCAAAGTTAACAAGCCCTTCGGCTTCAAGCTGAAGAAGTGCCTCACGTACAGGAATACGACTTACGTTCATCTCTGTTGCCAGTGCAGCTTGACGTAAGGGCTCGCCTGCTTTAATTTCACCAGAGAGAATTTTTGCGCGAATTGCTTCTGCAACAAGCTGGGTGCGGGTTTTGTGCTCGATAGCCATGGTGATCCTCTTACATTGCATTTAGCATACATTATACTCAAGTTCACTCATATGCCAAGTGAGAATCTGTCTGTACCCTATATAAACAAGGGGGAAAGCGGGAATATACAATTTGCATATCCCGCCCAATAAATCCTATGCTTGATAACAAATTGGTCGCATAAAACGTAACATTGCATTTGCGCCCACAGAGGTACTGCGTACATCGGTTGAACTTGGGAACGGCCCACCGTGGTTCATTGAAGCGCACACTTCAACACCTGTTGGCAGCTGATTTTTTATCAAACGACCTACTTTATATTGCAGCGCTTCGATAAGGCTATCGGCGTTGTTTAAATCAGCTTCAGTGCCATGAATACTGGCGGTTAACTGCCCTTGTAATTGGTTTATCAATGTCATGAGCTGCTGTTCACTGTCGTAGCGCACCACTAACGCAGCAGGGCCAAACACTTCTTCTTGCAAAGCTGAGATTGCTAAATAGTCATCAGCATTACAAGCAAATACATGTGCATTAGCATGAAATTCATGCTCCAGCTTGCCTTTACCCAGCACGCTAAGCTTATCAAGCTGAGTTCGCTCTGCTATTTGGTGTTTAAAGGTTTTAACAATCCCAGGGGTGAGTAAAGTGTCTGATGGGGCATCATTAATACACGCTGTTATATGTGCTTCGAGTTCGTCACACCCGGTTGGTACTAACCAAAGCCCTGGGCTAGTGCAAAACTGCCCGTTCCCCATCAGCATTGACTGGCAAAGTGATTGTGCCATCTCTTTGCTATGTTCAATGGCTTTATTGAGTAAAATAACTTGTGGGTTAATACTGCCAAGCTCACCATAAAATGGTATCGGCTCTTCACGCTTGGCAATTGTTGCTTGCAGCTTGCTGGCCACATTAAATGAGCCTGTAAACCCCACCGCTTTTATTGCCGGCGCAGCCACTAATTGATGCGATATGTCGTAGGCTTTACTTTGTACCATTGCAAACACGCCTAACGGCATTGCACATTCTTTAATGGCTGCAAGCGCCACACGTGCCATCAACTCACCCGTTCCTGGGTGCGCGGTGTGGTTTTTTACAATTACTGGGCAGCCTGCTGCAAGGGCTGCGGCGGTATCGCCGCCCAGTGTTGAAAAGGCGTAAGGGAAATTAGATGCACCAAATACAGCCACCGGCCCCAGCGGTAAATAGTTAAGTTCAGTGTGCGGCTTTGGTAACGGTGCTCTGGTGGCATCTGCTTCATCCACTATTTTTAAACCCAGTGGCGATTCAGGGTTGTCACGTAATGCATTAGCAAAGGCTTTAAGCTGATTTACGGTGCGCATACGCTCACCTTGCAAACGTGCCAGCGGTAAGTTGGTTTCTTGCTGTGTTTGCTCAAGTAACTCATCACCAAGCGCTAAAATATGATCAGCAATACATTCTAAAAAATCTGCTCGTTGTGCAAAACTGGTTTTACGATATTCATAAAACGCCGATTGTGCGGCTTCTATTGCACTGTCTAACTCAGTGGCGCTGAGGTTAAAAAAGCGCGTTGCGAGTGGTTCATTGCGGGCGGGGGAAAATGCGTTAAATTCACCATTTCCAGAGTGACCGAGCCATTGCCCTGCTACTAAACTTTGTCCTGTTAATGTCATGCTTTGCTCCTCATTAAATTACTTGAAACCCAAATGCGTATGGGTCATCGTCATCTACGGTGATAGCACTTGTGCCCGTCACCCTAGACCAACCTTGAATACTTGGTAAGATAGCTGTTATGCCTGCGATCTCTGTTACGTGTTCAATGCAACCAATAAACTGGCTGCCAATATAACTTTCGTGAATAAAATTTTGCCCTTGAGCCAACTGCCCTTTGGCAAATAGCTGTGCCATACGGGCGCTGGTGCCTGTTCCACATGGCGAGCGATCAATGGCTTTATCACCATAAAAAACTGCATTTGCGGCGTCTGAATTGGCATTTTTTGGGGTGCCTGTCCATAAAACATGGCTTGCGCCTTGAACGGTTGAGTCAAGCGGATGAACACATTTAATTTTGGCGTTTATTGCATCACGCACTAGCGGGCTATATTGCAAAATTTGCCCAGCCGTTAAATGTTCAATGCCTTTATAATTACCTTGCGGTTCAACAATAATGTAGAAGTTGCCGCCATAGGCGATATCTACTATCAGCTCGCCCAATTCAGGCACTTCAATAACTATCGACTTATGTGCTAAATACGCAGGTACATTATAAATTTTTACCCACTGTACTTTGCCATCACTCATTTCATAGTTGATCTGGACACGCCCAGCAGGTGTGTCTAGCAGCAGAGTTCCCGGCACTTTTGCCTGTAACAAACCATGCTCTAAAGCAAACGTAACGATACCCATTGTGCCGTGGCCGCACATAGGCAAACACCCAGATGTTTCAACAAATAAAATAGCGGCATCGCCGTCTTCCGTGGTCGGTGGATATAAAAATCCGCCCGACATCATGTCGTGACCGCGAGGTTCAAACATCAGTGCTTGGCGGATCCAATCGTGATTTTGCAAAAAATCTTGGCGCTTCTCACTCATGCTCTGCCCGCTCAATTGCGGGTGACCACTGGTTATAAGCCTAACTGGGTTGCCGCAAGTATGGCCGTCAATACAAAAAAAACTTCCTTTACGCATCACTTAGCCCACTTTAATTTTGTTAGGTTAGTAGGGCTTGCTATAGCCAGTGCAATCATGCCGTGAACAGCTTTGTTGATCAGTTCATCGCTCATGTTTGCTGTTGTTGCAAAGTTAATGGAGTCGTCTGCACTAAACTGAGCCATTACTGCTGCACAGACTCCTTGCCAAGTTACTGTCATTTTAATTACCTGATTGATGTTTAGGCTTGATATCATAGGTATATTGTATACAATAATCAATATCCCACCTTAAAGTTTGTTAAAAGGTTTATCTTCTGAGGCTCTTTTGGGATTGGGAATAACTACTTAAGAAACTGAAAAACAATGCTTATTTACTGATTTAATACAGCGGGATTTTTTTCATAAATCACTGTTTAAAGTGAGATGCAATGTATACGCGCCTACAAATCAAGTGTTTGGTATTACTTTTATAGAAGAGGTAAATTATTTTGGCGGATAAAAATAAACAGCAAGTCGCCGTTATAGGAGCTGGTATTATTGGCATTTGTAGCGCATTACAACTACAACGAGCAGGTTTTGCAGTCACCTTGTATGATGAAAATGGTTTAGCGCAAGGCTGCTCTAAAGGCAATGCTGGACACTTTGCGACTGAGCAAGTGTTTCCGCTTGCGCACCCTTCACTATTAAAGAAGCTACCCGGTATGTTATTCAATCCATTAGGGCCGCTACGGATTGATTGGCGTTATGGCTTTAAAGCCCTACCTTGGTTTTGGCAATTTGTTAAAAACATGCCAAGCAAGACTTATCGCACTAACACACAAGCACTTAAGGCGTTAAACCAACTAGCGATCCCCGCTTATGAGCGCTTACTCAGTGAGTATAATTTAGGCCACTTACTAACTAAAAAGGGCAGCTTACTGACTTTTGAGACCACCCCTCTTAGTAAAATTAACGCTATGCTGCGCAGCTACCTTGATCAGGGTATTGAGGTGGAGTTACTTGATGGCGAACACGTGCGTCTACTAGAGCCCAATTTAGCTAAAACCATTACCTACGCTTTATTATTTAAAGAGGTGGCTCACAGTGTTGATCCGCATTTATTTTGCCTCAACTTAGCAGAACAATTTAGCGCGTTGGGCGGCCAATTTTGCCAACAAAAAATCACCTCGATACAGCCTGCAAAGCAAGGTTATACACTCAGTTGCCAAAATCAAATTGTCACAGCGAATAAAGTAGTCATCGCCGCAGGCGCATGGAGTAACACACTATTGAAACCTTTAGGCTACAAAGTGCCGCTTGATACTGAACGTGGTTACCATTGCATGCTAGCCGGTAATTACGGGCTTTCACGCCCTGTGGCCTCTGCCGAGCGTCACTTTATTATGACTCCCATGAGCCAAGGCCTACGCATTGCTGGCACGGTAGAATTTGCCGGCACCAAACGAAAAATGAATAACAAACGCGCATTAGCATTATTACCCAACGCTAAAGCATTACTGAATAGATCAGCCTTTTCATTACATGCTAACAGTACCTGGATGGGCTGTAGGCCATCGCTACCGGATTCATTGCCCGTTATTGGTAGCGCCCCGAACCACGATAACCTGTACTTTGCTTTTGGCCACCAGCACTTAGGATTAACCCAAGGCGCCGTAACCGCAGAGCTAATAACCGCACTGTGTTTAAACCACCCGCCGCAAATAGATATACACCCTTATTGTGTGAGTCGCTTTTCAACGCAACCCGCTTGCAGTAAAGCACAGCCACACGCACAATAGCCGCATATAAATAAAGGAGAGCACCATGACAACATTCGGAATTGGTACGCAAACTAAAGAGCAAGCACTCGCCGGTCTAAGCGATATGACGGGCGATTTAATGCCTATTCAGGCTGATGAGCATTTAGCGCGTATTGCCAAAGCACAAGCCTACATGCAAGCCAATTGTATTGATGCAATTTACTTAAATGCAGGCACTAACTTAACCTACTTTACCGGTATGCGTTGGTATGCCAGTGAGCGTATGGTAGGCGCAATATTACCGGCTAAAGGCGACGTACAATACATTGCCCCGTATTTTGAAATTGGCTCACTAAACGGTTTTAAAGTCATCGATGGCCCTATTCGTGGTTGGCAAGAGCACCAAAACCCTTATGCTTTATTTGTTGAAATACTCGCAGAAATGGGCATTGCGGCTAATGGCACTGTTGGCATTGACGAAAGCGCACAGTTCTTTATTTTTGATGGTATAAACAAAGCACAAACTGGCTTAAACCTAGTCAATGCACAACCTGTGACCGCTCATTGTCGAATGCATAAATCAGCCAACGAGCTGGCACTGATGCAACGCGCTATGGATATGACGTTAGCGGTTCACCAAGCAACTGCAAGTATGTTACACGAAGGAATCAGCACGAGCGAAGTTGAAGCGTTTATCAAGCAAGCACACCAAAAAGTAGGTGCTCCAGGTAACTATTTTTGCATCGTATTATTTGGCGTTGCAACCTCGTTCCCACATGGCGTGAAAGACCCGCAAATTCTTAAAAAAGGCGATATGGTACTGATTGATACTGGCTGTAAAGTACATGATTATTTATCAGATATTACCCGCACCTATGTGTTTGGTGAGGCCACAGAGCGCCAACGCCAGTTTTGGGATTACGAAAAAGCCGCGCAAATCGCCGCCTTCAACGCTGCAAAAATTGGTGCGCCTTGTGAAGCAGTCGATGCCGCCGCGCGTAGTTACTTAGCCGCGCAAGAGCTAGGTCCTGAATATCAAACGCCAGGTTGCCCCCACCGCACAGGCCACGGTATTGGCTTAGATATTCACGAATGGCCTTATTTAGTCGGCGGCAACAAAACCCCACTTGCAACAGGTATGTGCTTTAGTAATGAGCCTATGCTAGTTATACCTGATGAATTTGGCGTTCGCTTAGAAGATCATTTCTATATGACTGATAAAGGGCCAAAATGGTTTACTGAGCCTGCCCATAGCATCGAAGACCCTTTTGGTTTAGCTGACTAAGCTAGTCCATCATAACGACTGCACGGTAAACGCTTACCGTGCAGTTTAAGCACTTATTTCTGTAAATTGAAAATCCCCCCTCTTGAATTAACCCCTTCGCGCCTGCATATAGACCCGTACACACTGTAAAAAATAGGCTCACTCATGAAAAAGCTAAAAATCGACATCGTTTCAGACGTAATGTGTCCTTGGTGCATTATTGGTTATAAAAACCTTGAAACAGCATTAGCGCAATTAAGTGACGAATTTTCAGCTGAGATCAGCTGGAAGCCATTTGAGTTAAACCCAGATATGCCAATTGAAGGGCAAGATTTAAATGAGCATTTACAACAAAAATATGGCCTGAGCGAGGAGCAAGGCGACGAAAACCGCAAACGTATTTTAGAGATGGGTGAAAAAGCAGGCTTTACCTTTAATTTTGACGGTAAACGCATCATGATCAATAGCTTTGACTTACATCGCTTACTCACTTGGGCTGCCACTGAAGGCAAACAAACCGAGCTAAAACTCGCTTTATTTAAAGCCCACTTTACCGATTTAATTTTCCTTAATGAGCAAGACAACCTACTTGATGTAGTACAAAGTGTTGGTCTTGATAGAGCCCGCGCAAAAGAAATTTTAGACTCAGGCGAGTATTTCCAAGAAGTACGCAGCGAGCAAAATGCGCTACAGCAAATGGGCATTTCCTCAGTGCCAACCTTTATCATTAACGATCAATACGCCCTCACTGGCGGCCAGCCAAGCGACGCATTTGTGCAAGCATTTAAACAAATCGCCGAGCAAGAAGCGTAATAAAATGACAAGCGACGCAATTTACCTGTTGCGTCGCTTTTTAACTAACTTTCTTCTTTAACTTAGTGCCCCCCGTTACATTCCTTTACAGACTGACGTTGCTATTTTTATTGTGATTTTATAACTCGTGTTATCCTTAACAAAAAACAGCGAGGCATATCTGCTGCGCCAATTATAAAAATGGAGAACGTATGAGTAATTCTTTCAAAGTACCGCATACTTTGATTTTACTGCTAGGTATGATGGTCACTGCGTTAGTTGCTACCTGGTTAGTACCACAAGGTTTTTTTGACACAACACTCACCGAGTCTGGTCGGGAAATGGTCCTTGCGGGCACCTATCATACGGTCGCTGAACGTCACTATCTTACCCCTTGGGATTTATTAACGGCGATTCCGCGCGCCTTTGCTGCGGCGCAAGATGTGATCTTTTTTGTCTTGATTGTTGGCGGTGTACTGGCCATTGCCCGTGCTACCGGCACGGTTGATGCGTTGATTGGCCGTTTACTTGAGCGCCATGGTAAAAAGCCGCAACGACTTATATTTATGGTGGTTTTTTGTTTTGCCTTAGCATCAAGCAGTATTGGTACAGCGGGTGAATATATTCCATTTGTATTAATATTAGTCGCTCTTTGTAAAGCTATGCGCCTTGATGCAATGACAGCAGTAGGGATGATTGTAGCCGGTTACGGGATTGGTTATGGCGTGTCTGCGTTTAACCCATTCACAGTGTTAATTGCCCAGCAGATTGCTGAAATTCCTGTTTATTCTGGTTTATGGTTGCGCTTAGCGATATTTGTGCCCTTTGTACTAATTGGTTTTCATCATGTGTGGCAGTACACTAAAAAGGTGGCCGCCGATCCAAGTAAATCCATGATGCTTGATGTGCCTTGCCCTCTCAATGATCAAGCAACACCGCATTACCCTGAACTTGCACTGCGTCATAAATTAATTTTAGGTAGCTTTATTGTCACGCTAGGTGTTGCTGTATGGGGTATTGCAACCAAAGGCTGGTACTTATACGAATTAGGCGGCGTGTTTATCGCGTGGGGTGTGTTGATCGCTATTCTGGGCCGTTTATCTGCCGATGATGCTGCAAACCGCTTTATTGAAGGTGTTTCAGATCTCGTCACCACCGCTATTTTAATTGGTGTTGCCCGTGGTATTGCTTTAATCCTTGAAGATGGGCAAATATTGCATAGTTTAGTGCATGGTATGTCGCTACCACTTTCGTATGTGAGCGCCGAGATCTCAGCCATTGGAATGTTAGTCATTCAAACAATACTCAATACCTTTATTCCATCAGGCTCTGGCCAAGCGTATGTGACTATGCCGCTGATGGCCCCGCTGGGCGATTTAGTCGGCGTGCCACGCCAAGTTGCAGTGCTTGCGTATCAATTTGGTGATGGCTTTTCAAATATGATTATCCCTACCAATGCGGTATTAATGGGAATTTTAGGCATGGCGGGTGTCCCTTATGGGCATTGGTTCCGTTTTTGTTTACCACTATTACTTAAATTGATGTTAGCAGCATCGATTGTGCTCGTACTTGCAGTGATGTTTGGTTATGGTTTGGATGTACAACCAAGTGCCGTTGGCAGCTAAAGTTACTGGATACTTAAACGAAAAAACCACCTTTGTAGGTGGTTTTTTCGTTAAATCGAAGTCACTCGTTTTTCTAGCTAACTTTACTCTTACGTTCTATAAAGCACTTTTATCACATGCCAACCAAATTTAGTTTTTACTAAATGTGGTTCTAATATTTCTGCGCCAAAAGCCACTTTATCAAATTGCGGAACCATTTGGCCACGTTTAAATTCGCCTAAATCACCCCCTTTTTTACCCGATGGGCAAGAGGAATGTTTTTTAGCGAGCACATGGAACTTAGCGCCTTTTTTTAACTGCTGAATTATGTCTTCGGCAAGTTCTTTATGCTTAACTAAAATGTGTAATGCGTGTGCGGTGCTAGCCATGATCTATCTCTACAAAATTAAACTGAGGGGATTTTATCATAATAGATAAAAACTAGTCATTATCACTGGCCATAATAGCCAATTAAACGAATCGCGAATCCTACTTCGTCGCGATAATTGAGTTCTTCTCGGTATTCTATAAACGGCTCTAATTCATAAAACAGCCAACTGTATTTTACTTGCTGCCGGTAACGGTACGATACTGTATAGATAGTAAAGTCATCAAAACTATTCTGTACATTGGCACCAAACACTGCGGCTCGCTGCGCATCGGGTATATAACTTAAATAAACACCTGAGCGCATTTCGCTATCTATTTCGTCATCAATTTCACGGTAATTAGCAGAGACATTCAGCGAATAAAACTCATTGATCTTAGTATCACTGGAGAGCTTAATAAAGTAACCAAAGCCATCAGAGAAGTAATACTCTAAGCCGGCAGATGCAAAGTACTGCGTTTGATTAAATGTTTTATTCCAACGAAGTGCACTGCGTCCATAAAGTTGGCTACGTGATATGCCAACACGATTATCAACCTCTAAGTTAGCGGTACGCTCAACTAAAAATTGCAGCGCAGCATTTATGTCTTCAGTACCATTGTTTTGATTAGCTGGGGAGTCGGTTTCAAAAGGCAACCGGCTAAATTCGTCAGCGTCATTATCTATTATTAGATTTAAGCGGTTTTCCCAGCTAGGTAAGCTTAATGATACTTTAAAGCGTACTTCTGTTTCAGCTAGATCAGCACTGCGGGGAAGCCAGCCTAACCGCAAAAAACCTCTCGCATGGGCTTTGTTTGGGTTAACCTCTTCACCGAGTAAATCGTCTAACCACTGGGCGGTATTTTGCATCCGCAGGTTAATTCTGTCGCGAACATCTACCACGATTGCAGAGTCATCATGGGTGTCATTTTGAGCATATAGTCCAGCACTAAACACTAAAAACAGTATATTAAGTTTAACCAAATAACCTGCCAACAGTCCGCCTTGTAAAGAAATTATAAGTAGTGGTGATCATACTCATGACTTGGGATCACGCAATAATTATATTTTCCAAATAAGCGATACCGGTTAAGTGCAATGGCATCATACCCCCAGTTGCGTATCCGTTTCGGTATTATTCGTAATATGTTAGCTAAGGGCCATGGCCAACCCAACTGTGAAACAACATTAATCACACCATCACTTTTGGTAACACACTGATTATTTTCAACATAGATCATGGTTTTAAAATTAGCTGTTGGGTAACCAAAGTGCGTGAGGATTGCTTGGCCTTTTAAAGACTGCACACTGCATAATTTAAAACACAGCTTTTTATCGTGCTTAATAATAAAATTACACCATGCATTACAAAGCTTACACTGCCCGTCAAAGAGTATTATTTTATTGTTTTGCATAAGCTGTTGAGCATTTATTTCACACATACTTAGCCTTTAATTGAACGTTTATATCAATATTTATTTAGCCCTACTCACACCAACGTCCTTGTTTTTGCATTATCAACAATAAATGCGCGGCACTCCACGAGAAATTAGGCGCGCCTTGTTGTTCGCCCGTCAAAGGATTGTAATTTTCGCGAATAGGAGCACTGGCCAATAAGCCATCAGCATGAGTAAGTAGTTGCTCACTGAGTTGCTGCGCCTTTTCACAATAACCGTAATGACTCATACCCACCAAACCAAAATACAGCTGATCAAGCCATACTCGACCTCGCCAATAGATATCTGCACCAAAAGCAGGGTTGCTCAAAGCCGCGCTGCCAAGTGGTACGTAGGTATTGAACTCTTTTTCATCAAGCATTACATCAACCACTTGCTGCGCTTGTTCAACCGTGGATACTTGATTAAATAGCGGCGACCAGCCTTCAGGGCCTTTACCGCGCTTAACTAACGGCTTGCCTGCACAGCCACTTGCTAACGGTTGTGGTGCTATTTCAATGTCATAATAATAGCCAGTTGTTCTATCGAACATACATCGATTTATATACGCTCTTAGTTTGGCTGCTTGTTTTAAAAAATAACTCGCTTGGCGAGGATAATTCAGCTCTTTAGCAATTTTACTTAAATAGCGATTATCCGCTGCCATGTATGATGCCTGATCGACTGATTCTTGCAGTAATGAGTAGCCAATCAAACGCCCCGCTTTATCAAAATTTTCGGCAAAACCTACGTGCCAATCAGTGGCTTTACCGCCATTTTTTATATACTTCGCGAGTTGTTCACTGCTAATGAAACCAAACACCGCTGCATCATCTCGGCCCGACTCCCACGATGCCGCTGTTTGCGCAGGGATCTTTATCTGTTTTTGTGGATGGGCGATAAGCTGATCCTTATAATTTTCAAGACCACTTTGCGCAGCCCAACCCGTTGCTGTTTGCACCTCAAAGCGTAATTTACCGTCATCCGTTGTATGGGCCTTATCAACTGTTGCGCCATACTCTGGCACACCATTGCCATTGTGATCTCGATTAGTTAGCCACCAGTTTCTATAGCTGACCAACTTTGGGAATATTTCCGCAAGCCACTGCTTATCATTTGTGTACTCATAAACTTGCCACACAGCCCAAGCGGCTAAACTGGGTTTAGTATTACGTTCGTTCCAGTTAGTCCCATCACCACCCCGTTCAGGGCTTAAATTATAAGCCACTAAATCAGGAATAAACCCTACATCCCACGGTCTTACAGCATCATTTGCTGTTATTTGGTGCTCAAATACCGCATTGAGATTTTGCTTTGCGAGTACTGGGTGAAAAGTCGCCAGGGCAAAAGCGTGCTTATAACTATCCCACGGCCAAGTCTGATTACCGGAAAACCAGCGTCCCGTCACGGCAGGACTTACGGTATCAAAGCCAACAGCACCGGCTTTAGAACGCCAATTACCAATCAAGGTTTCAATACTTTTGACGGCTAACTTTTTATGCCTTTCATCGGCACTGGCTAACGGGCGCAGCGCACTATTAATATACCCTTGCCAACGCGTGGCACTGCGGGCTAAATACAGCTCGGGCTGGTTTAAAACATCTTTTATAATAGCCTGCTCGTTTGCCGCTTCTTGGCTATTTAATAAGTACGAATAAGTTGTGTAAAACGTGGTATCGCTATCAATTGTTGTGTCACTTGCATAGCTTAATGCTTCATGAGTGGTGTTGACTGATAGCGTTTTATGCAATTGTAACTGCGAGCTGCCAGAAGTTAGTAACTGGCCATGTGCACGCACTTTGCCAAACTTTAGCGTGATAGTATTATCACTCACTTGCCATTGAGGTAACAGTTGCGGGTATACTTCAAAAGGTGAACGCGCATCTTTTGCGATACCGTCTTGAGCTGTTAACTTACTCACTAACCGCCCTTCCCAGCGCAAAATGAGTGGTTTTTTGGTTGTGATCTGTGTTTTAACTAACGAAGTACGATTACTTACAAAACGTAACTCCATGCGAATACTTACGCCATCACCCGTTAATTCTTGCACTAAAGCACCCGGCAAGCTGTAACTATTCATGGCGAGTTTAACTTTATGACTTTGGTCTTTATAGACGCTGAGCTTTTCTAAATAAGGGGCGATAAAATTAAGGTATTCTTCGCTAATAATTGCAGGCCCGGTAAAGCTTCCGATATTGTCATCGCTTGGCAGTAAATGACCATGCCATGCACCTAAGTCAAATAATGGACTAAAGCGTTGATGCTCGCCTCTAGCAAAGTCTTGCATATAATATGGACTTCCCGTGCGATCAATTAAATTTTTATAATGACTATTTTCACCGCTCACTGGGTCATTTGCTGTGGCTTGTAAGCTCAACATCAGCATGGCAGCTATTAAAATAAGTCGCTGTTTAAGTTTCACTGTGGGTATCCTTATTATTTCGCGCTAGAAGGTAAAAACCAAAGCCAGTGAAAAGCGCGATCACTGCAAATAATAGCCACATGAGTGCCGGACGTTGCAGCTCTTTCACTAAGTAACCATAGCTCCACCCTGATAAAAAACCAGCAAATAAAAAGCCCAGCGCCATAGATACAAAATAGTAACCCATGAACATCGCAGCGCTATTTTTAGGGGCAATACTGGCTACATATTCTTGGCTTTTTGGGGAGGTGAGCATTTCACCAAAGGCGATCAGTAAAATAACGGTGATCATTACAGCTCCGCCCAATTGCGTCATTAATAAACCCGCGCTCATTAGCAATAACAATAAAAAGGCACCCGCAGTAACAATCAAGCCACTGATCAAAACCGATATCACCTTAAATCCTTGGCATTTTAAACTAACGATTATTTGTAATAATACAATGGCCGCAAAGTCTAAATTAATCAGGTACTCGGGGTTAACTTGCCGATAAACCAGCCATTGCTGGGCAAGTTGTTTACTTTGTTGCTGAGTAAAATCGCTAGTTGCTATTTGCTCAATAAAAAGCGCTATTTCGCTCACTGGCACGTTTACTTTTAGATGCACTAATTCAAGGCGTATTACTTCAAGCTCAGTGCTCGTTAAAGGTGATGAAGATACATAATTGACTGACAAAAGCTGAATTTTTTCACTCAATGCCCCACTATCAACAAACGCAAAAAAATCCACCGTTGATTGACCAAAATAACTTAGTAAAACAACCAAATCTTGGGTGTTTGTATAATCACGTATAAACAACGGTAAAGTGTAAAATAGCTGATTATACACAGTCCAAAACCCTGTCAATATGGCTAAGTACAAGGCAAAATTACGGTTACTTACCCGCACCGGCTGTAAGTGCCAGTTATGGCTTTGCTTAGTACTGACACTTTTATCCCACAACCAGTTTGTCCCTAACCATAGAGCAATTAATACAAAAGCTTGCGTATAACTGAGCCAACTCACGCCTGCGGTCATTAGAATAATCACACAAGTAAATAACAACAGTGCAAAGCGGCTGTTGCCTAATACTTGTTGAGCTTGTTGTAATACCTGCTTAAGGCTGGTATTTGCTTGCGAAGATGGGGTTGTTTCGCGATAAAATAGCAGCGGAATAAAGTTAAGCAAAATCCACACGGCCGACATTACAAATACCGCATCCCAGCTGATCGCACGCATATAACCGGCGACTAATGGGCCAATAAAGCCGCCCAAATTAACCATAGTGTAAAAAATACCAAACCCTAGGCCACGGTTAGTATCATTCGTGCTGCGACTTATAGTACCAACCACCACAGGTTTAAAACACGCCGCACCAAATGCCACCAACATTAAAATCATAAAGAACGAATTAAAGTCAGTTACTTGGCCTAAAAAGTAGTAACCTGGCGCCATAATTATAAAGGAAATTATAAACAGCCTTTTATAACCATACCGATCAGCCAGCGCGCCTGTTAACACCGGTAATAAATATAAAAAGAAAGGAATAATACCTTGCACAGCACCACGCTGTGCATCATTAAAGCCCACCCCACCTTGTTCAACTGGGGTAGTCATATAGACAGATGAAACCGCAAAAAAGCCATACCAAGCTAAGCGCTCAAAAATTTCCATGGTGTTTGCAATATAAAATGCCACACCAAAGCCTTTATTAGCTGGGGTTTGCTTACTCTGCTTTGCTGCTGAGTTGGTTTTTATTGGTATTTGATTATTATTCATAGTTTACTTTCACAATTAAACACAGTATTTTATATTGCATACAATATACACATAAAACAACTATAATTATGAAAAAACTCTCACTCACTTTGTTATTACTGTTACTTGCCGCGTGTCAAAAAGAGCCGCAAGCCGATACTGCGCAGACCGTACAACCACAAACAACAACGTCAAGTGCTATGGAAACTGATCCACAACAGATGCAAGTAGACCTATCAGTACAAGGTTACACCAGTACGTTACACAAAATGGACATTGCATTCTTAGGGAAAACCATCCCCTATACATATAGCGATGGCAAAATTGGTAATAGCCGAGGATATGATTGGTGGGTAAGTAAACACTTTGCACTGAAGAGTGATTTACCAAAAGAAAAAGTAACGCTGTATTTAGCGCTTTTAGAAATGGCTTATCCACACTATGTTGCACTATTCGGTATGGAGCCACCTAATATTGAACGCCAGCGTATCGCTGTAGTGTATGGTAGCAGCCGCGATAGAGTGCGCGAGGCCATGCTTGATGACGGTTTTTTAAGAGGCGTACATAAAACCGCAGGCGGCGAAACTATGTTTTATAACCGCGCAGGATATAACTTCCCAAGCCATCGTGAGCATCACCAACGCTATATTGTCATTCACGAAACCATGCATGCTTTTCACATGGCTTTAAACGGTCATTCAACCTGGGCGCCTAATTGGATCACCGAAGGCTTAGCCGACTCGGTCGCTCACCATGTTTACGATGCCAAGCAAAAACAACTGACTGTGATGGTGTTTGATCGTGCCCCTATGAATTATATTGAGACCGGTTTAAAGCAATATTACAGTGCTGATAAACCCACTCTTGAGCAAATAAACGATGATCCTGCACTTAAACGCGGCCTTAATTTTTTTATCATTCATTACCTTTTAAGCTCTCCAGAACGCGCACAATATTTTGCATATTTTGTGCAGCAACTTAGGCTTGCCAACCCACACAGTGACGCCACGCTCAGCACAGCCAATTCACTCCTTAAACACACTTTTAAAGATTGGCAGGCAATAGAGCAAGGCTTTGCTGACTTTGTGCAAAATATAAAACCCAGTTTTCATATTGTATCAGGCCCGTGGGAGCAAAATGGTAATGCTTATTGGCTACGAAATACAGATTCAAATACCTTATCTCGATTGGATATAAACCCCGCTCTCACTACTGATGTATCGCACCCAGTGATAGACTTTCCCGCACCACAAGTAAATGCGTTAATCGATCTGACAAATAAGCACCAAGTGGCTGCTTTAATTGAATTTGAACCGGCACAATTACAGCGCGGTGAAATAGGCATTGCCATGCAAGGCAAGCGCAGCGAGCAAAACCAACAATACCGCACTACGTTTATTGGTAATGAGCAAGCGAATGACGACCAATTACTAAAACTATTAATAGTAGATGCTGAGCGGTTAATAATAACCGCACGTAATTTCAAGGATTTTCAGCCTGTGCAAATCGCACTTAGTCCTGAGTTAAAAGCCGCTTTAGCTCAACACGCAACACTTGGTTTAAACCTTACATTAGGGAGCAGCCAACTAACGGTGGGCTTAAAAGCGGATAACGGGACGAATATCATTGGGCAAACATTTACCCTTGCTTTATCGACTAAAATAACAGCCGCACTCGATACAAAAAAAATCAGCTTATTAAGTAAAAATAACAATCACCAGATCACACCTTACTTATTTGCAACGCCAGCTGGCGATGCTAAATATTTAAATTTAGCAGCACAAAACCAAACACAGCTTACTGATCCGTGGCTATTTACAGGTTATAAATTATTAAATCGAGTGTTTAGAACCTGCCAACAACATCAGCGCAAACTGGTTAATTGCGATGTCGAGCTGAGTAAGTTAATGGCAAAAATACCTCAGCCGAGCAACCATACAGCCATAAATGCTGAACTTGCAGTTATATTTAACCGCTATAAAACCCTATTAGGTAATAGTGGTTTTAGCGCACTCAGTGGTATTAATTCTGGTGTTTACTATCACCACAACAAAGCCTTTTTACGCGTCGAAAACCCTACCGATTTTGAGCTGCAATTGGCCGCCCAAGTTAGCTTTGCAACTGCAGGTAAGGTGCTTAACAAGCACCATCTCCGTCAGCTCTTAAAACCCGGTATCCACAACATTCACTTACCAGCGTCAACACAAGCTCAAACAATTGTTGTCGAACAAGATCTTAATTGGCAAGGATTAAATAAAACCCGTGAAATTAGTGCTGCTAATGTCCCTTTCAACGGAGTTGGGATGACACTCACTCAGACTAAAAATAACGCGGGTGATTGGCTATTTACCGCGACCCTATCAGGCCCTTATTCAGGTGCGACAACGGGGCAAATAACACTGACAGCTACGCCCTTTATACAGCTTGAAAGTGTAATGACACAAAAACACCCTGTGGAGATTGCGCCTTATGCAGTACAAAACTATCAATTTAAATTCACAGCGAGTAGCGAACCGATGTTGATCACCGTCACTGCGTTATTAGATGTCGATGGGGAGGAGATCCGACTTATCAAACGGATAAACTTATAATTTAGTTAGCAGCTAAGAAATAACCTCTTAGCTGCTTTGCTTTAGCCACAACTCAACGACCCGTTGGCACGTCCCTAATATCGCCAAATGCTTTATAAATAAAGACAAAATAGAATTTAGTCCGTAAAATTAGTATCCTTGATTTTAGTCATGGTTACATATATGATAATGCCTATCATTTACAATCATCTTTTCGGATCCACTTTCATGAAAGCATTATTTAAATCAGCAACAACCTTAGGTGTGAGCCTTCTTTTAGTATCAGCATTTGTTGCGCAACCTGCATTTGCTAATGGCCCTATTGGCGAACATGTAAATCACTTACAAGCAAATATCAAAGATTACTCAGAAGAAGTTGAATGGATGATCGGCAAAGTCGATACCATGGTAAGCGACTATGAAAGCAAAGGCGTAAAAGCAGTAAAAAGCGATGACCTAATCGAGTATTGGGAATCAGTGAAGTTTCACAGCGCGATTGAAACAAATTTTGTGCCGGTATATGCGTCAATCTGGCAAGGTATTTATGGCGTAAAAATGGCCATTGATAATAACAAGCCGGCGACTGAAGCTCGTAAAGAACAACAAGCGATGAATGCTGCCTTGTGGCAAGGTCTTGGCGCAGTTAAACTAGCGGCGCAATTTCAACAAAAAGGTTTGCTTGCAAACGTTAAAGCAACTGCAACCACAAGCATGACTCAAAGTGCTACAATCGATGAAATTAAACATAAACTTGATCGTGTCATTGCCAAATATGCAGAGCGTTTAAGTGATGAAGCAACCAGCATTGTGCACGATACTTACCTTCACCTATTTGAAGGTGTTGAAGGCACACTTATCGAACAAGATGCCAAACTTGTTGAAATATTAGAAAAAGATTTTAACGTGACACTGCCAAAAGCAATTTCAGATAACAAAAGTGTTGATGAAGTACGCGATGTGGTAAGTAGCATGCACACTAAATTAGACCGCGCCAAGGTATTACTCGAAAAAGCCGAAAAAGCACGTAAGGATGTATTTTAAGTGAAGCGTAGGACCTTTATACAAGGCCTAGCTGCGTTTGGGGCAATCGGTGCATTACCATTGCCTCTTTCTCGCGCACTAGCTGCCAACATAGCAAACCCAGTTTCTGTTGATGACTTACCTAAACTTGAAGGTGAGCTGACCTTATACCTAGGTCGTGGTGAAGGTGGTTTGTATGAAAATGTGCTACAAGCAATTCAAGACAGAAACCCCAACTTTAAACTAGGCATTCGTCGTGGTCCTACAGCAGCTTTAGCCAATACCATTGTTGCTGAAGCAAAAGCAGGGGTGCGTAGAGCCGATTTGTTTTGGGCTGTTGATTCTGGCGCTATTGGCTTGGTTTCAGATGCCGGCCTTGCACAACCTATTCCGAGTGATTTATCAGCGCAGTTGCAACCACAGTTTCGCTATAAAGATTGGGCCCCTGTCACCGGTCGTGTGCGCACCATACCCTATAACACTTCGCGTTTGACCAAAGAGCAAATTCCAACCAGTATTATGGACATTGCTGATAGTGACTTAAGCATTGGCTGGGCACCTGCGTATGCATCGTTTCAATCATTTGTAACGGCAATGCGTATTCTCGAAGGTGACGATAAAACAGCGAAATGGCTGAAAAAGATTAAGAAGCGTGCTAAAACCTATGCCGGTGAGTTGGGTGTAGTAATGGCCGTTGAACGTGGTGAAGTGGATATTGGTTTTGCTAATCACTATTACACCTTACGTTTAAAATCAGGCAAACCAGATGCCAAACTTGATTTAGCATTTACCCAACAAGATGCTGGCTGTTTAGTCAATGCATCAGGTATTTTGGCATTGAACGACGACCCTCTTGCCACTCACTTTATGCGCTATTTATTAAGCATCGAAGTGCAAGGTTACTTGGCTCGTGAAGCCTATGAAATTCCGCTGGTAAATGGTGTCCCTCTACCTGAAGGGTTACCATCTTTAGCCAATATTTCACCACCCAAAGTGGACTTAACACAGTTAGCTGATCTTCGGCCAACCATAGCTTTGATGCGAAATAGCGGCGTACTGTAATGCGACTACCAGCTTCTTACCCAATGGCGCTGCTTGCAGCGCTTATTGTTTTATCTCCTATCTTTATTTTAATAACGCTGGCCACTGATGCCAGCTCTTTGTTTGATAATCATAATTTAAGTATTCTCGGCAATACTTTGTCCTTGATGGTATTAACGGTCATTGGTTCTATTTTAATCGGAGTACCGTTAGCATTTATCAGCGCTTATGTGCGCTTACCGTTTAAAAAAGTATGGTTGGTGTTTTTTGCCGCGCCTCTAGCCATTCCCAGTTACATTGGTGCATTTACGCTTTATGCGGCTTTTGGCTCCGGCGGAGAGATACATAATCTACTTGGTATTGAACTGCCATCGATGGATGGACTCAGCGGCGCAGCTATTGTCATGACTCTTTACACATTTCCATTTGTAATGATGACTACCCGCTCATCTTTACTTAGTCTTGATGCAAGCATGGTTAATGCGGCCCGCACCTTAGGTATGTCGATGACCGAAAGTGTATTTAAAGTCATTTTACCCCGTGTAGTAAATGGCATTGCCGCAGGTTCGTTATTGGTTGCACTGTATACTTTGTCTGACTTTGGCACACCTGCAATGATGCGCCTTGATACCTTTACCCGGGTTATTTATGTCGAGTACAATGCGTTTGAGTTAAGTCGTGCAGCAATGTTATCGTTACAGTTGTTGGTGATTGTGGGCTTTTTACTGTTGATTGAGTCACAAATTAAAACGGCTAGCGAACGCCATGGCCGGCCATTAATTTTGTTTCCTAGTAAGTTGCAACTAGCGGCTATGTTTGCCACTTTTGCGCCTATTTTATTATTAGCCATTGGCTTACCTCTGGCGATATTTTCGCTGTGGTTAGCACGTGATGGCTTTAGCTCATTTGATTTTAGCATCGCGTGGAATTCAGCGTATGCCTCAGCCATTGCTGCAGTGGTTGCGGTGATTGTAGCTATCCCTGTTGCCCATGCTGCACTTAGCGGTAAAGCGGGTCGTATCATGGAGCGTGTTACTTACTTTGGTTTTGGTATTCCAGGTATTGTAATGGGCACCGCGCTAGTTTACGGTGGTTTGCAATTGCCGTTTTTATATCAAACATTAGGGCTGTTGATCATTGCCTATATGCTGCGTTTTTTACCCTTAGCGGTAGGCTCTGTGCGCACTAGCACTGAGCACCTTGATCCAAGTTTAGTTAAATCTGCGCGGGTCTTAGGCGCCAGTCCGCGCGAAGCATTTACCCGCATAACTTTACCACTAACAATGCGTGGGATCATAGCCGGTGCCGCTTTAGTATTTTTAGAATCCATGCGTGAATTAGAAGCAACCTTATTACTTGGCCCAACTGGCTTTGAAACACTATCGACTTATTTATGGCGTGTTTATGAGGCGGGCTATTTTGGTCGTGCTGCTATTCCTGGGTTATTGTTAGTACTGATTTCTGCGTGCGGTTTAGCTATTATGATGTCTGGCGAAAAACGTAACCAACTCGAACATTGAGGATTTAAATACAAATGCTATCTGTAAGCCAGTTGTCTATAGATTATGGCAGTAACCGTGTAGTAAGCGACCTAAATTTGTTGCTTGGTGAAAGTGAAATTCTCATGCTAGTAGGCCCTACGGGCTGTGGTAAAAGCACAATTTTACAAGCGCTCGCCGGACTAATTCCTATTAGCGAAGGTGAAATTAACTTAGGTAAATGGCAGGCTACCCCTAAATTGACTGTGCCACCTGAGAAACGCAGCGTAGGTATGGTATTTCAAGACTTTGCGTTATTCCCTCATTTAACCGTTGAGCAAAACATTGGCTTTCGTTTAAAAGATACCGCCGTTGCTGATCATTGGATAGCCCTACTGGGTCTTGATGACTTTCGTCATAAAAAGCCAGCCACCCTTTCAGGCGGTCAAAAACAACGAGTTGCACTAGCACGTACCCTTGCCCACCAACCTGACTTTGTGTTACTTGATGAGCCGCTTTCAAACCTTGATGCGGCACTAAAAGATATGCTGCGCTGGGATATCCGAAATGCCCTGAAAAAAGCTGGCGTGCCTGCAATTTGGGTGACTCATGATCAAGAAGAAGCTTTATCAATAGGCGATCGTGTGGGTGTGCTCAAGGCCGGAAAAATCCAGCAACTTGATACTCCTGAGCGTTGTTTTAGTGTGCCCAACAATCGCTTTGTTGCACGTTTTTTAGGTGAAGCAAGTTTCATTAACGGTTTTTTTGAGAATAATCAAGCAACTACAGCCATCGGCAATGTGCCCGCTCAGGGCGTAGATTGCCAACAAGGTGAGGTGGATGTCCTACTTCGCCCCGACGATGTAATGCTAGTACAAGGTGAGATCGGCAACAACGGTGTGGTCGTATGGGTACGCTTTGAAGGAGGGAGTCGTTTATGTGCAGTAGAGCTTGCCTGTAAAACAGTGGTTACTAGCCGCGTAAGCCACGAAGTCGTTGTATACCCTGGCGATAGCGTGCACGTATCGTTAAGTACTTCGCATCCACTCGCGGTGTATAAACGAGCAATCTAAACTCACTTTAACGCTTAAGTTACAACACTAAAAAAGCCCATATAGATGGGCTTTGCTGTAGGTGCTTTACTTTTTTAATATGATAATTTTAACGACACCCTTGGCTATTAAAATCAACCACTAGACTTGCACCAGTACTATTGCCCGACACCTTTAAATAACCCCAATATTGGCTTTGATCACTAATATAAATACATTCGCTATTGCCGCTATTACTGGACTGAGCCTGTTCATTACTGCCATTTGGCCAGCTGCTGTTTGAATAACTTAGGCTGATGTCGCCACTGCCATTAGCGGTAGTTATCGCCACACCACTTTGACTTTGTACGTCAGCAATACTAAACCACATAGGATCGCTGTTACCCAAACAAATCACTTCACCGTCATTTAAACGGCCATTGCTACGACTACCTTGGGTAGCACATGCATCAGGTACACTACTACTTACTCCTGTGTATGAAGCGGTTAATTTCACATTATCAAACATGTTATAGCCACGAATCATTACTTGATAAACACCTGCTTGCGCAGGATTTATTACACATTGTTCACTATTACCACCGACATAAGGACGACAATCATAACTATCCATTGTTGGTGTAGCAGCATAACTCACATATAAATCAGCATCGCCCGTGCCACCACTTAAGCTAAACACTAAGTCGCTGGCACCTTGCGGTACATCAAAGCTGAAATACAACAGCTCATCTTGCTCGCCAGCAATAGTCATTGGTTGAGCGTTTATCAACTCGCCGTTACCAACGCTGCTATCCTCTTCAATACTAGCCAATGTTGATGCGGTTTGGCTGGCACCTTGGTTATCAACAACCGTTAACGATACGCTATATTGTCCTGATGTTGTATAAGTATGCACCGGGTTTGCTTGATTAGAACTACTGCCATCACCAAAGCTCCACTGATAACTAACAATTGAGCCGTCACTGTCAATACTGCCATTGCTCGTAAAATTGATCTCATTGTTTTGCATACCGGCATAAGGTCCATTGATGTATGCGATTGGTGGCGTATTAGTGGTTGTACCTGCAACTAAGTCATCACACCATTGTACAAACTCGTTTTCATAATTATTTGCCCACTGCACAGTTTTCGCTTTATAAGCACTCCAATTACCAATGCGTGTATCTGCAAGCATGGCATTAATTTCACTGTAATGGCGTTCGAACATAAAGCGCACAGCTAAGTAACCCCAGCGATAAATACGGTCTTGATCAAAACCGTCATAGTTAGTGGCAAATACTTGCGCTAAGGTATAACGCGAACCATCACTGATGGTATTTTTAGCGGCGTCATTATTATCAAGATTAGCAACATATTCTGCAACGCCTTCTGACCACCACACAATATCTTCAGTTGGTGAATTAAAGTTTCCATATAAGTCAAAACGACCATCTAAGTAATGCACATATTCATGCTCTAGATTCCACACGTAATGCTCAGCATTGGCGTAGCTCGCCTCATAGGCAATAAAATTTGCTTGATTACCCACAACTGCGGGGTCACCTTCTAAATACATGCCGCCATTATTGGTGTTAATGCCAAAAATCGCACCTGCGTATTTACTATAATCATCGCTGCTATCAAATATATTTACTTGTAAAAAACTATTGTTATCATCGGCAACTGGGGCGTTATTGGTGGCAAGTTTAGTGTGAAATAAACCTTCTTCTGCGCCCATTGCAGCACATGCAGCTGTATGTTGTGCTGCAGTCATATTTTGTGAGCGAATTTTAATAGTGCTACTACAGCTATAATTTTGCGAAAGCGCTTGCTGAGTAAGTTCATCAACAAAGCCACAAATACCATAGTCATTACAATCAGCGTAATAACTGACAGAATCTGCCGCCGCAAGCCATACTGCATCACCATAGCCAAAGCTGTTATAAGTACTAAAAACCGCTTTTAAGCCAGTATCAACAGTAGCTTGAATAGCAGTGTCGGAATATTGCTTAAGGCGCGCAAGCTCACTGGCTGCATTAACAATTAAATATTGTGCGTCAGAGTCAATCATCCACTGCTTTTGGGTAAATGCATTCAGCTTAGTAACTAAATCAGTATCGCTAGCTACAGCTGTAACAAATGCATCATTCCACTGGCCGCGATAAAGCAAAGTAAAAATACCATTCACCGCACTGCGTATATTCCATTTTGCAGCATAGCTTTCGTTAAAACGCGTTAGCCACTGTTTCACCACATACAAGTAACGATGTTGCTGTTCAGCGCTGTCCATCGTAATGATCACTTCAGAAAGCGTTTTACCGTGGCCGTCATTATCGTCATAAAAATGGCTGTTGTTTACAAAAGCATCTATCGCATCAATTACGGCAGGCGTAACCCAAGAGCTAAAGCTCACGTTGTCGTTGTAAAATTCCGCATAAAAACCAGCTCGTAAATATAGGAACAATGCCTCGAGTTCAATGTCACCACCGCCAGCATAAGTCTGTGAGAGTGACTTTGCATGATTAGCAACCGCATACATATTATCAGAACTAAATACTAGGCTCTGAGTTGATGCTGATGCACTAAATAGTTCATTAACACAGCCACTACCTTGATTTTTAAGCTCAGTAATAATGCTCGTTGAACTAGCATTAGCCAGTGCATTTAAATCGCAGCTGACTGTGGCCGCTTGGCTACGCATCATTAACATACTAAATTTTTGGGGTTGTGATTGCAGCTGTGCTATTGGTGCTTTTTCATTATGGCCGTGTTCAACGCCATGATGATGCACACGTTCAACAATCGCAGCTTGTGGCTTGAATACGCGCTGATGGGTCGTATTAGCAAGCGCCATAGAGCTTGCCCCTAGTAACGGTAACGCCAAAATCAATCTATTCATTTTCATAATTTACCTTTGATAAATTTTATTATTTCAATCCAGAACGGGTTATCGAGGACGCAATTTGCAACATATAATCGCCATTACATACAATATACTTTGCCTAAAACTAAAAAAACTTAATTCATTAGTTGTAGCAAAATAGAAAACACCAGCACTTTACCATCAAAAAGGGTACATATGTAAAGATATAAATGATAAGGCGACTTTGTGAAAAATCACCCAAACAGTAACGTGTGAGTTAGTAAGCTAGCAGATATAAAAAAGCCAGTACTTTATTATTAATAACAACCACTTTCTAGTTCATTCTTGTTCCTAATACCTAATTACGTAACTTGCTATACACGCTACAATATAATTAACACTTTGATTTAGCGTGAAATATGGTAATTTATTAGTGAATCGCGTTCACTATCATGAGAAGTCGTATGACCCAAAAAAAACATTGGACATTAAAAAGCATCGCCAAAGAATTAGGCGTTTCTAACGCCACCGTTTCAAATGCATTTAATCGTCCAGATCAACTATCAAAAAGTCGTCGCGAGTCTATTTTATTGGCGTGTAAAGAGCTTGGCTATTTTGGCCCCAATAAAGCAGCGCAGTCATTACGCCGTGGTAAATTTAATATTGTTGCGCTGGTATTACCTGACAGTATTGAGTATATGGTGTCGGATCCTGTGGCCAGTAGTTTTATGCGTGGTGTGGCTTCTATCCTTGAAAAAAACAATATTAACTTATTATTATTTTCGGGAAATAGTCAAAACCTTAACAGCGTATTAGATTTTGTTGATGGCTTTATTTGTTATGGCCGTCCGCGCAATCAATCACTTGTAGATCAATTAAAAATTGTACCCAAACATGTGGTTACCGTTGATTTTGATATTGATCGTAATGCCTCAGTAAACATAGATAACGAACAAGCTAGTTATGAAGTGGCCAAACACGTATTAAAAAGCAGTGCTGATCAGGTCGCTATATTGGGACTGCGGTTATTAGATGAAAATGTATTGTGTCGTGTATATGAGCACCATGAATGCGAAGCCGGTCAATCAATTGCACATCAAAGATTACGAGGTTATCAAAAAGCATTAAGCGAAGTTAACATTACCTTAGGTGACGATAGAACTTGGAATATTCCAGAAAGTAGCGAACGTTATGCAAGCATCGCAGCAAAAGAAGCGCTCAACTGCATACCTAGACCCAATGTATTACTTTGTATGAGTGATCTTATTGCCCTCGCGGCAATTCGCGAAGCAGTTAAAATAGGTATAAAAATACCCCAAGAATTGCGAATTGTTGGATTTGATGGCATTGATGAAGCGCAGCGCTCTATGCCAACATTAACAACTATTCATCAAAATAGTGAAGAAAAAGGAGCATTAGCAGCTAATTTATTTATTAGCAAAAAAGAGCAAAAAGCACTTATCAACTACCAATTACAGTTAGGTCATAGTGGCTGATAAGTGACTGATTGTAAGGTTAACTTAGTTTAACAAATCATTTAGTGAGGTGAGTATTTGCTCATTCCCAGTGCGTTCAATTATTAACGCTTCGCGACGTGCAAAATTAACTTTTAGGACAATTTCACTGTCGTTTAATAGCCACTTTAAAGCACAACTATTGTCATCACCTTCAACACTAAACTCACCTGCAAAGGCACTGTGAGTATTACGTATCTCAATTAATTTTAGTAATCCCTGTACAACAGGCTTTGCAAGAGACTGCGCAATGATATCAGCATCTAAATATGGACGATTAATATCACGACCTACATTTGATTTTGCTAGTAACGCCATATCATTTTCAGCTGCGAATAAGCCACCGTAGTAAACTTGTGGTACGCCGGGTGCAAAAAATTGAATCGCGCGCGCAACTAAATAGTCAAAATCATTTGCACCTAACGCATTGTAATAAGTGCAATTTACTTGGTACAAGTCGACATTACTGGCAGCAGCCCCAGTTGCTTGGCGGCTTTGGTTATTGCTATTTGCATGAATAGTTTCAACTAGATTATCAATTTGCGCTGCATTTAATAATCCTGGCTTATCACCCATTGGACCCGCATCAATAATACCAATGCCATCATGGGTATCGAGTACTGTTAAGCAATTACGTGGTGAAATATTTAACCACTTTACAAGTGCATCACTGTTATTGGTAAATAAGCTGTGTAAAATCAATGGTGGTAATGCGAAGTCATAAACCATATTGACCCGCTTTGCGACGTCAACTTGAGTTTGATAATGGCTGTGGATTTCAGCAATTGTTTCCATACCCAATGCATTAGCTTGCGCCGATAACTTATCTAAATAATCAAACGTTTCATCTAGCATAAAGCAGTTTGTGCCGGCTTGCTTAATCGCGTAACCCGCCGCATCTAAACGAATAATATTAACGTTATTAGCAGAGAACTTCGTTAATACATTATTTAAATACGCAATGCCCGCAGCAACTTTAACATTAATGTCGATTTGATTATCGGTAAACGTGGTCCAAAAATCATACGTTTGACCATCGCCACATGGCATTGGAGTAAAACAACTGCCAGGGCGCGGGCGATAAATCGCTTTTTGCTCGGCGTCGCTCATGCCATTTGGAAAGACATCTTCTTTAGTTAAAAATAAATCCCAAAACGAAGATGCTTTGCCTTTTGCCAGTACGTCCTGAAACTGAAAAGATTGCGCCGATACGTGGTTTACAATCAAATCGGCCATCAGATCATAGTCTGCGCCTAACACTTGAATGTCTTGCCAAGTACCGATCCGTTCATCCACGGCACTATGATCAATAGGGTCAAAGCCTGCATCACTACCATCAATTGGATTATAGAAGGGCAATAGGTGCACACCTCCAAATACGCCGTGTAATGGGCCATTTAAAAGTGTGGTCAATGCGTTGATATCTTGACCAGTGATCCGATCAGCGTATGTGATCAATTGAACTTTATTCTTCATCATTGTGTGATTACCATGTTGAAACTTAATCGATTAAGATATATCTTTAACTAGCGAGTGAGAATTTACAAGTAATTTTTAATAATTTTACATACAAAAATCGTGGCTTACGTAATACTACAATAAGTAACTAACTGACTTACTGAGTGTTAACTGAGCATTTAACGAGGAAAAAAGTACATGACAAAATCACACACACACGTAAGCAGCGACCCGTTGCAACAAATACGCTGGCTTACATATATGATGTTTTTTATGTTTGCCATGACTTCTGATGCGGTGGGCATGATCATACCTGAACTTATAAAAGAGTTTGGTTTAAGCATGACCCAAGCAAGCGCGTTCCATTATGCACCTATGGCGCTAATTGCTTTTAGTGGATTGTTTTTAGGTTTTTTAGCAGACAGTTTAGGGCGTAAAACAACCATCATGCTAGGCCTTTTAATATTTTCGGCGAGCTGTTTCTTGTTTGCGTTTAGCACCAGCTTTACCTTCTTTTTATTGCTACTTTGCTGCATAGGCTTAGCCATTGGTTTATTTAAAACGGGTGCGCTTGCGTTACTTGGTGATATTTCACATAGTAACGAAGATCACACTAAAACGATGAATAAGGTAGAAGGCTTTTTTGGCATAGGCGCCATTGTAGGGCCAGCTCTAGTAGGCGTCTTACTGGTGCAAAATGTAAGCTGGACTTACCTGTACATTATTGCAGGTGTAATGTGTTTAATTCTCGCTTTACTAGCGTGGCGTGCAGACTACCCAGCCGTTGTAAAAACCACAGCAAAGCCCACTTCGCTTGCCACCACCATGAAAATGATCAAAAATCCGTATGCGCTAGGTTTTTCTCTGGCAATTGCCCTTTATGTGGCCACGGAGGTTGCTATTTATGTATGGATGCCTACGCTGTTAAAAGATTACACTGGCTCTTGGCCACTACTTGCAACCTATGCATTGACAATATTTTTTGTACTGCGTGCCGCAGGGCGATTTATTGCCGTATGGTTACTAAACCGCTATAGCTGGCAAGGTGTTATGGCCTATTTAAGCTTAGGCATTGCGCTGTGTTATGTCGGTACATTATTCGGTGGCGTTGATTGGGCTGTGGGTTTATTGCCGCTTTCGGGGTTATTTATGTCGATGGTTTATCCGACTTTAAACTCTAAAGGTATATCCTGCTTTGCAGTGCAACAGCACGGTGCTGTGGCGGGCGTGATATTATTTTTTACCGCACTTTCGGCGGCTTTAGCACCCTTGTTCATGGGTATGATCAGCGATTACTTTGGCCATGTGCGTTACGGTTTTTATTTAGCTACGGGCTTTGCTGTCATTTTATTTTTAGCTATGCTGTTTAATTATTTTAAAGATCCATCAGCAACGGCTTTACAGCAAGATAACCCTGTAACTGAGTAAACCTATATTCTAAGACAATAAAAAATACTTTATAAATCAATGAATGAATAAAAAAAGAGCAAATTAAGCACAAAATAATTTGCTTCTTGTAAAATATTTGTTATTTTTACTTAATCGATTAAGTAAAAATACAAATCCAATTGGGTTCAACACAACGAGGCGTAACCATGACAACACACAACACACCTTTATATTTAATCAGTGCATTAGCACTTGCCGTAAGCCAAGGCGTACATGCGCAACAACAAGATCAAAATTCTCAAGTACAAGCTAACAAAGGTCTTGAAACAATCGTTGTAACTGGTGTACCACGTCGTACAACGATTATGGCATCAAGCGTATCAGTCAGTAGCTTGTCGCTTGAACAGGTTGAAGTGTCTACACCTCGCTCAACCGCTGAGGCGTTTAGAATCATTCCGGGTATTCGCGCAGAATCGACCGGTGGTGAAGGTAACGCAAACATTGCTGTGCGTGGTTTACCTGTGGCATCTGGCGGTGCGAAATTTTTACAATTACAAGAAGACGGTTTACCTGTACTGCAATACGGTGATATCGCTTTTGGTAACGCTGATATTTTTATGCGCTTAGATAATACCGTACAAACAATCGAATCAATTCGTGGCGGCTCAGCATCGACGGCTGCAAGTAATGCACCTGGTGGCATTATTAACTTTATTTCTAAAAATGGTGAAAACGAATCAGGCAGCGTATCAACTACTCTGGGCCTCGATTACGATAGCGTTCGTACAGACTTTGAATACGGTACTTACCTAAGCGATAGTGTACGTTTTCATGTCGGTGGCTTTGTTCGCCAAGGTGAAGGTCCACGCGAAACAGGTTACACATCAAATAAAGGCGGGCAAATTAAAGCCAACCTAACCAAAGATTTTGAAAACGGCTATGTTCGAATTTATTACAAGCATTTAGATGATAAAAGCGTAGGTTACTTACCGATGCCAATGTATGCAAATGGCGATTCTATCCCTGGGTTTGACGCACAATCGGATACACCACACTCGGCATTATTTACAAAAACAGTGCGTCTAAACGGCGAAAACCAAATTAGCAGTGGCGATATTCGCGACGGTATGAACCCTAACGTTGACTCAATTGGCTTTGAAGCAGTATTTGACTTAGATAATGATTGGCGTATCGAAAACCGTTTTCGTAAATCATCTGTAAGCGGTAACTTTAATTCACTTATTCCTGCTGAAGTAGGCAGTGCAACGTCGATTGCAGAAAGTATTGGCGGCGCAGGTGCAACACTCAGCAATGCAAATACTGGGGCTGCATTTAAAGACAATTTAGCAATGCGTATTCATACGTTTGACGTCACAATGAACGACTTTGACTCTATTGTGAACGACTTTAAATTGACTAAATCGCTCGATGACGACACCAGCATTACGTTTGGTTACTACGCATCAACGCAAAACATTGCCATGTCGTGGTTATGGAACTCTTATCTAATGGAGCTTAAGGGCGATAACGCAGCCTTATTAAATGTCACAGCTGCCGATGGTACTGAGTTTTCTGAAAATGGTTTATACGCATACGGAACACCTTTTTGGGGTAACTGTTGTCAGCGTGATTACGACACAGAATACGACACTCGCGCCCCGTACGTTGCATTTTCTACAAAACTTGGCGATGTAAGTATTGATGCAAGTGCCCGTTACGATAGTGGCGAAGCTCGCGGTAATTACGCAGGTGCAGTAACCTCTACAGTTGATATGAATCGTGATGGTGAAATATCCGTTCCTGAACAAAATGTTGCAGGCATTGATATTACTAATGCCAGCCCAGTTAACTACGACTGGAACTACACATCTTATTCAATTGGTGCTAACTATCAAATTGACCCAAGTCTGGCAACATTTGCTCGTATCAGTAAAGGCGGACGAGCGAATGCTGACCGACTATTATTTGGTAAAGTACGTGCAGATGGCTCTGTTGCGAAAGAAGATGCTGTAGATGAAGTTAATCAATATGAGTTTGGGGTTAAAAAACGTTTTGATTCCTTCTCTGTATTTGCAACTGCTTTTTATGCAGAAACTGAAGAGCAAAATTTTGAAGCTACATCACAAACCTTTTTCGACCGTGAATACGAAGCCAAAGGGATTGAGATTGAATCAACTTACTTCATCGATGCGTGGGATTTTCGCGGTAACTTAACCTGGACCGATGCTGAAATCGTTAAAGATGCACTAACACCGGAAGTAGAAGGTAATACGCCTCGACGCCAAGCAGATTTAATTTACTCACTAATGGCGCGTTATAGCTACGAGAAAGGTGCAGCTGGTGTAAGCTTTATTGGTACTACCGATGCATACGCTCAAGACAACAACGACCTTAAATTTGATGGTTACACCCAAGTAAATGGCTTTGTAAGCTACGATTTATCTGAAAACCTTAGCATCGCGCTTAATGTAAATAACCTATTTGATACAGTCGGTATTACTGAAGCCGAAGAAAGTTCTATCCCAGATAATAATATTATTCGTGCCCGCACTATTAACGGCCGTACAACGTCACTAACACTTAAATACCTATTTAATTAACCGAGCTTTAGTATTTTTAAGCGCTGAATAATGTATTTTCAGCGCTTGATCTCCTAACATCTATTTACCTTGAAAGACTCTCCCACTACTTTTGACCTAGCCCTTGCTAGGTTTTTTAGGATTTACAATATGACCAAATTACTTAGCCTTGGCGAGCTGCTTATTGATATGCTGCCGCAAGATTCTCAAAACAGTGCTTATTTGCCCATTGCTGGCGGCGCTCCTGCCAATGTAGCGGTAGGTTATGCCAAACTGGGCGGCAAAGCGGCTTTTTGTGGCGGTATGGGCGATGACTATTTTGCTAAACAATTAAGTAAATCGCTTGCGCAATATAAGGTAAGTACAGAGTACTTATTTACAATTAAAGACTCTCAAACGGCCGTGGTTATTGTCAGTTTGGATGAAACCGGTGAACGCAGCTTTAATTTTTATCGCCACAATACCGCCGATTTACTGTTAACGAGTGAGCATTTAAACCATATCAAATGGGATGAATTGAGTACCCTACACTTTTGTTCCAACACGTTAACTAGTTTAGCCATTGCGCGCACCACGATCAATGCTTTAAAGCTGGCTAAAAAGAACCATAAGCTAGTCAGCTTTGATGTGAATTTACGCTATAGCTTGTGGCAAAATAGCAATGACATTGAGCAAAATGTACACGCGTGTTACGCCTATTGCGATATAGTTAAGCTATCGCGGGATGAGCTAAATTTTTTAGCTGAGCAAACACAGCAAACACCTGATGATTACTTGCAATCGATTCTAGATACGGATGTTAGCTTAGTGTTTTTAACCGATGGTCCCGCGCCTGCAACCGTTTACCATAACGCATTTGCATTTACTGAAGCTGCACCAATTATTACGGCGGTTGATACCACCAGTGCGGGCGATGCGTTTATTGCCGGGGTTTTGTATTATTTAAATCATAATGATGAAAATATATTGCTCACGGATAAACTCAACAATCAGCAAATAGTAAAACGCGCTTTAAATTTCGGCCTTCGCTGTGGTTCAAAAGCCTGTTTAGCCAAGGGAGCATTTCCCGCATTACCAATGTTAGTTGATGTAGTTTAAAAGATTAAAGCCCATGTTAATGCCAGTTAATTAGTATTGACTGGCATGAAACAATAACAGCGCTTGGTATTTACAGTATTTTATAAATACCCTACTCTTCTAGCCACTCAATTGCAGCTGTCGCATTTTCAAAATAGGCCATTTCACCTGATACAACGCGGTTTCCTATTTTAGCAATATTGGACTGCCATTTTTTATTGCCATAAATAGCAACTTTTTTCAGCTCTTTATTGTGTTTTATACCTAACTTTAAATCATCCCATGCGGCTCTAAAGCCACCGCCCTGAAACTCGATACTATCAATGAGTACATTTATTATTGGCTGTTTTACTTGCGATAAGGCTGAATCAATCATCGGGGGGATGGTTTTATAATCTTCGTGAGTAAGCTTGCCAACCGCTTTTAAGGTTAAGAAAAACTCACGGCCTGCGCCTTCAATATCAATAGATAAACCATGGTTTAAATGTGTCATAACTTAGTCTCATTTATACGTTAAGGTTTGAGAATACGTTAAGTTAGATTAATAAATTATGAAGCAAATCAAAATACAGCTGGAAAAGTAAAAAGTGAGCATTTGCTCACTTTTTATATAAGCTTTAAGGGTTTTCCAAGCGATGAATTTGCTTATCTGCATCCGTTAAATGACCTGTTTTAAGCCAAACTTTTGCGCCTTCACTGCCTGCTTTAGCATTAACCATGCTGTTTATGGGAACTCTTAACCAACTGTTTTTTACAAGTGTATCGCCCTGCTCTTCAAGTGAACCTTCAAGTACTAAAAGCTCAGCCCCACCGGGTGCATTTATCGCTATCTCGGCGTTCGCTTTAAAATGCATTAAACTCACCTCTTCAAAGGCGTCTTTATAAAGAGGAGCTACATTTACATCACTAAACTCAGGGTGAGGAACACCTTGCATGGTATTAGTTTGTAAACGTACATGCTCTCTGTCCTCTGGCTGAAACTGCCATAATTTTACAAATATAACGCAGCCGCTTTCGGAGCCTGGAGTATGCTTTGATTCGGGCGGATTACGAATATAAGAACCCTTGGGGAAATCACCATGTTCATCTTGAAAAACACCTTCAAGCACAATAAATTCTTCACCGCCGGTATGTGTATGGGCAGAAAAATGGCTATTTGGCGCATAACGTACAATGCTGGTTGCGCGTGCAACCTCATCGCCTACTCTATCAAGTGGACGCCTATCAACACCCGCCATCGGTGACGCTATCCACTCGAGTGATTCACTGTGCACGACAACACGTTTGCTAAAGTCTGCTGCAATTTTCATATTTGCCTCCAAATTATAAATCTATTTAGCAATACTTGGACGCTGCGCGACCTTTTGTTGCCATGCAATTAAATGTGATAGCTCACTTGGAATAACAATTTGTGCAAAGCCTGCAAACACCAGACCGGCGTACAAAGTAATATCTGCAACAGTAAATTGCTCACCGGCAACATAAGCAGAATTGGCTAACACTGTATTAAAATAAACAAAACCTTGGTGCGCTTTTTCACCTTGCTTTGCTCCCCAAGCAACATTTTGATAGGTTTCAAGTGCTGGGCCTAAACCATCCGTTGCATGATGAAAGTAACTGGCTACCGCATCAAGGACCATTGACTCCGCACGCTTTTGCATCATATTAATCACCGCGCGTTCTTTTGCCTCAATACCCGTTAATGAAGGGCCAGCAAAAGTGGTATCAATATATTCAGTAATCGCGGTGCATTCCGCTATATATGTCCCGTCATCTAGCTCTAAAACAGGCACGCCTGCTAAGGGGTTTTTAGCTAAAAAGGCTTCAGTACGATGCTCACCATTTAATAAATCAACAGCAACAAATTCAACTTTGTCAGTCGCATTTTTTTCAGCAAGAGCAATACGTACACGTAATGGATTAGGAAAGTTTTCTACGTCATAAATTTTCATAATTATCTCTTTATATTTTTAACCACAGTTTGAACTAATATTGGTAAGATCAAGCCGCCTACCTACTGATAGGTAATTTATATTAATATCTAGATTTTTGCAAACTTAAAAAATAAAAGAGCTTGAATATAACTACCTACTGGTTGATAATTTTTTGCAGCGATATGAAGGAAGTTTTAAAATGACAAAAAAAGCAGCCCTGTTAAAAGCAGCAGAAAATAAGGTTAGACTTGGTGGCTATAGCAATTTTAGCTTTAGAGAGTTGGCGAATGAAATTGGTATTAAAAGTGCGAGTGTGCATTATCATTTTCCAACCAAAGCTGATTTAGGTGCTGAACTCGCGCATCAATATACGGATGCCTTTATCGCTGTGCTTGGCGAACCGGAGGCACACAAAGCAAACGGTAAAAACCCTATTGATATTTACACGCAATTATTTACAAACGCGTTAGTTATAGATAAAAAGATGTGTTTATGTGGCTTACTTGGCGCACAAAGTGACAGTCTTCCTGATAAAGTGCGCGATGAAGTAAAACGCTTTTTCATTAAAAACTTAGCCTGGTTAACTCAAGCACATAAAATAAATGGAGAGCTTAATCCTGAACGTGCCGCGATTAAAACAGTGAGTTTATTAGAGGGCGCGATGATGATCAGTAAGACCCTTGACGATATTAGTTACTTTGAACAAGCCATTTTCTAACAGGCATTACGTCACTTTAGAACTATAAAAAAAAGCGAGCTTTACAGCTCGCTTGTTACGTCATTAATACACTGCAGTGTATTAATTTACACGCACTTTATGTTTTGAATGTACTATAGCTAGTGCAATAAATCCTACCACAGCAACCACAACACCAATTGGTTTGCCCATATCACTTGATAAGTTAAGGCCAATTGCAGCGGTCATGATGTACGATAACGTAACGGCTGTAGCTATTACTGCAGGAATACTCGCAATCCAATGGAATGTTCCACGGTCAAATAAGTACTTAGTCGCAAGCCATAACACACTCGTAGAAAGCAGCATGTTTGAAAATGCGAAGTAGCGCCAAATAACAGAGAAATCGAGTTTTGTCATAAAGTATGCGATTGCTAAAATTGGCACCGCAAGCAATAAACGATTACGCAAACTTTGCGGAATATTAAACGCATCAACCACGGTTAAGCGCAGTGAACGAAACGCCGTATCACCTGAGGTAATTGGGAATACTGCTACTGCAATAATCGCCATAATTCCACCAAACACACCTAAATAACTGTTTGCTATATGATTAACCACTAAACCTGGGCCGCCTAAATCAAGCATTGCTTTTAAACCTGCATAGCCTTCTGGGAACGCAGCAATACCAGCCAGTGCCCATACACAACCAACAATACCTTCACACATCATTGCGCCATAATAAACTGGACGAACGTATTTTTCGTTAGTTAAGCAACGTGCAATAATTGGTGCTTGCGTAGAGTGAAAACCACTAATCGCACCACAGGTTATGGTAATAAACAATAATGGCCAAGTAGGTAATCCATCTGGATTTGGAGTTAAAAAGTCGTGGGCATGATCAGCTTCAAAATACGCTAAAAAATCACCTGCTACTGGTAAATGCGGCGCATTAATTAACAGTGATACAGCAATTGCAACTGTCATCACAATCATTAATAAACCAAAAACAGGGTAAAATTTAGTAATGATTTTATCAATTGGCAGTAAAGTAGCTAAAAAATAATAGGCCAAAATTGCCAAAACCCAAAAGGTATTATTGGCAAATATAGTATCTTTAAATACGTCTAAGTTACTTAATAATCCAGCGGGGCTCATTATGAATACCACGCCGACAAAAAACAGTAACATCGCCGTAAATATTAACATAAAGCCTTTAAATACAACGTTATAATATTTACCTGCAATTTCTGGTAAGCTTTTGCCATCCTCTTTGATACTCATAACACCTGAGTAAAAGTCGTGTACAGCTCCACCTAATACATTACCGAGTACGATCCAGACCAAAGCAATTGGTCCATATAGAGCACCTAGAATAGGGCCAAATATTGGGCCTACCCCTGCAATATTTAAAAACTGAATTAAAAACGCACGAACAGGATGAATTGCAACATAGTCAACACCTTCGCTAAAGCGTTTTTGTGGTGTATCAATGGTGGCGTCCATACCAGCTTGTTTTTCTACAAAGGGACTGTAGAACTTGTAACCTAATATTAAAATAGTCAGGCAGATAAAAAAGATGATCATAAGCACGTTTCTCTTTTTGTATTATAGAGCGCGTTGTCAGTCGCCCCGAATTTCAAACTATGGGTAATCGTTGAACGTTAGCAGAGCCTGTTAAAATCCACAATACGACTATCTGATAATATTATTAGATGTTTGAAGTGCCGAGTTTAACTATCAGGAACAATATAGTAGGCAATAAAAAAGCCTTGCAGGGGAACAGCAAGGCTTGGGACTTCACGGGGAATTATTTAAATGTTAAGTGCACTTATTCAAATGTCACTGTTACGATATTTGAACATACATCTGCTGTAACACAAACTTGGTAATCATAGGCTGGCAAAGTTGCATTACGTAAGAAGTCACGGTGACGGCCGTTATCAGTCGTTGTTCCTACAAGCTCACCATTACGATATACATTAAGTGACTGAGCACCCACTTGTTCCCAGCTAAGATCAACACGCATAGTATTAAGGCGTGTTTTATTGGCACGTACCAAACTCAACTCTATCTCAACATCACTCACAACCACGGTTTGCGTTGTTGTATCAGTATTGCCTTCGCTATCAGTAACCGTAAGACTAACGTCATAATTACCTGCTTGTGCATAGGTATGAGCGGGGCTTGCATCGGTTGACGTTGCACCATCACCAAAGTCCCAGCTCCACTGCGTGATATCATCATTTGCATCACGGCTGCTGTCTGTAAAGCTCACAGAAAGACCTTGTGCATCAAACTCAAAACCGGCCTCTGGTGGCTGCGGGCTGACTTCACCAATGGCACTAAATGTAAGTGACCAATTATTCAGCGTACCTGTATCTGCTGCATAGGTATCTTCAATATGTAATACCCAATCACCCGTTGCCACTTCACCATTAAAATCAGCTAAAGAGTAGCTTTGAACTATATCATCTGCGCTACCGCCTGATTGACTATGTAATGTAGAGCTTGTTCCGCTAGGCGAAGTTAACGTAACGATTAAATCACCAATGTAAGTATGTGAAATATCAATACTCGCTTGAGTTGCAAAAACAGTCAGTGGATCATTTACGGTGATCACAGAATCAACACCGTCAACATTGTTATCGGGGATTGCTACTGCGGTATCATTCGTATAGGTAAAATCATTTAAGCCAACAGGATCAACTAATAAGCTTACTGACTTCTGCTTAGCCAACTCGCCAGAAGATGCATTTACGCTAAAGTCATAGCGCCCCCATTGTGTTGACTCTTGAGTTGGCACACTAAGTATCACCACATCACCAGGCGTTGCAGTGTTTGCTGATAAACTAGCACCAGCTAAATCGCCAATTAATTCAAGATCTACAACCCCTTGCCACTGGGCAATTGAGCCAATTTCAAATGTATATGTTGCCGTTTCACCGGCAGTGATCTGCTGAGCTGTTGGTGTAACAGATAGTTTAAAGCTTGGTGTAGGGTCTGCCTGCTCAAGAGCTTGATTAGCGTTTAAGCGTTTGCCCGATACGGTCTTCCCTGCCAGTTGTGCATTATCATCGCCACTATCCATAAGCAGCTGTTTAAGCTCACTTGTTGATAAGTCAGGATTGAGTGATAGTACCAAAGCAGCGACACCCGCAACATGCGGTGTGGCCATTGATGTACCAGAGTAAGTGGCATAACCATTACCCGGTACGGTTGATAAAATAGCGCTCCCTGGTGCGGCTAAATCAACACTGGTTAAACCCCACTGTGAAAAGTCTGACATATTATCGTTACGATCAGTGCTGGCCACTGACAACACGCTTTCATGCTCATAATTGGATGGATAATGTGGATTTTGATCATTATCAACGGCGTCATTACCTGCAGCGGCAACAAATAAAATGTCAGCTTGTTCGCTGGCGGTTATCGCATCAGCAAGCGCTTGGCTAAAGCCACCACCGCCCCAACTATTATTTAGTACGCGAACATTTACACCCGCATTTTTCAGACTCACCATATAGTCAATACACTTAATAGCGTCGGATGTAGAGCCACTGCCTGATGCATCTAAGAACTTACAACCAACAATCGCCGCTTCATGATTAACACCCACAACACCATTATTGTTATTACCTGCAGCGCCGATTGTCCCTGAGACATGCGTACCGTGACCTTGGTCATCCATTGGGTCGCCAACATTTGTAATGGCATTAATACCATGCACGTCATCAATGTAGCCATTACCATCATTATCGATGCCATCGCCTGCGATTTCATTCGGGTTTATCCACATATTTGCCGTTAAATCACTATGACTGTGATCTACACCAGTATCGATAACGCCCACAACGACATCTTTGCCACCTGTTGTAATTGACCATGCTTCGAGTGCATCTATATCCGCATCGGCCGTCCCACCAGATTGGCCTTCATTGTGTAACCCCCACAACTTTGAAAAATCAGGGTCATTGGGAGCCGTAGCAATACTCACGCGATAATCTGGCTCAACATATTCAACCGCTGCATGTGTTTGCAGTAATTTAATTGCTTGCTTGGTGCTCATGCCAGTTACTTCAAACTTAGCTAAACGACCAGATAAAATCGACGAATAGTTGTCATCAACACCATCTTTATTTAAATCACTTACTTTAGCTTTTACTAAACTGCGGGCTTGACTACGCATTGCCACAGAAGTGCCTTTTTTATACATAACGAGCAATGAGTCTTGAGAAGCTCGTGCTGAAGGCTCTGCAGCAATGGTTGTTACTTGTGCTGCAGCTAAACATGGCAAAATAGCCAAGCTTAAAATAGATAATTTAGTTTTCATATTTTGTATCCATAGTTAGAAATATTAACTTAGCTTTGTTACTAAGTTTCGCTAACTTCACTACTTTTGAAATATCACTGGCAAGCACCATAAATGACAGAGAAAACCTAAACCAGACAAGAAAAATTCAATAAATTACTAAAAAACCAGTCTTTAACACTGTTTTTAACGGTCAATTTATTAACAACACAATCGTTTTTATGAGTAATTAGCGCTCAGTAGATGCCTTACTCGCCTCATCTTTTATTACCAGATTATTCAACATTCCAAGCTGATTACGGTGGAAAACAAGTAAGCAATTGAAAAGAAAGTAGATTAAAAATCATAAAAAGAGATGATTTCGAATATTACGTTTACACAATAAAGTTAACCGTCAATTGGTAGCAGTGCGTAAGTAAAAAAGCATTAATTGCATAAAACACAACACTGCATATCAATATAATTCTTCACTCACTTTTGTATGAGTGAGCTTTTTGCTCTTGATATCACAAAACTTAAATCGGCAAGGCATGCCGAACAAACTATGCAGAACATTAAGGTATCCACAACCCATTAATGACTGCTCTAATAATTATAAGTTAAGGAAAAATCATGAAGTTAAATAAATCTTTATTGACATGTGCAATCGCAGTTGCATTAAGTTCAAGCTTTGTTGCACACGCAAATATCGACGATAAAAACCAATCAACCTCTGTATTAGCAAGTCAAGTGTCAACTACTGCGGTAGGCAATGTCCTCACTATTGAACAAACATCATTGCAAGGTATGGGTAACGATGTAATGGTCACGCAACAAGGTGATGGCCTTGAAGCAAACGTAACAAGTTTAGGCGATAACAACAGCATTAATGTTGATCAAAAACAAATTCAAAACTTGTCTTTAACGTACGTAATAGGCGATAACAACACCCTAAGTCACAGCCAAGATGGTGAAGTTAATGGCGCTCTATCAGACATAACAGGCGATGATAACTCAGTCAATGTTGCGCAGTTTGGCACGGGCTTTTTTGGTATTAATAACGAAGCGATTAACGTAGTTCAAGGTGATGCTAACGACATTGCAGTTACTCAGCAAGATGGCGGCCATTGGTTTTATAATTTGGATTTGCAAGGTAATAGCAACAAAATTAGCGCATCTCAAGCAGGCCTTTTAAATGAAGCAACGCTGGCAACTATTAGTGGTGACGAAAACACCATTGAAGTTACTCAAAACGGCTTGTTTAACGCTTTTACACTTACTGAACTCGTTGGTAATACGAATGAAGTAGTAATAGCACAAGAAGGTAATTTCAACGGCGTTACGGTTACTTCTGTTCGCGGCGATGAAAACAGCTTAGAAATCGAACAAGCGGGTGATTCAAATACTGCGACTTTTGCAAGTGTTGAAGGAAACGAAAACACCCTATCAATCGACCAAGAAGGTAATACCAATACCTTCACATCTGAGTTATTTGCCGGTAATGACAATCAAGTTTCGGTTGATCAACAACAAGATAATAATCAAGTTGGGGCTGATGTATTAGGTGATAACAATGAACTCACTGTTATGCAAAATGGCTCAATGAACGAGACCTACTTGGGCACAATTGGCGCTGACAATGAATTCTCAAGCGTTCAAATTGGTAACGAAAACAGCGCTCACATCGCTAATTTTAATGGTCAAGGCAACGACGTTGATTTAGCTCAAGCCGGTGACATGAATACCGCTTTAATTCAATCTTCGTACCCTGACACATCGCTTACTTCAAACGATAATGACATTAATATCAGTCAATTAGGCAGCACAAATGAAGCAACATTAACCTTTGCAAGTGTGCTAAATAGTAATAACAATAGCGTTGATTTTAGCCAAAGTGGCGACCTGAATGCGATTGATTTAGTTATGGAAGGCAGCAACCATTCTATTGATATTTCGCAGCAAGGCGATATGAATATGGTAGCAGGTATCGATACGGGTGCATTTATCGTTGGTGGTGACAACATCAACTTCACAGTCACACAAGTAGGCAATGGCAACTTAGTTGAAGGTGCTATTACCGCTTCTAACACTTCAGTCGTGATCACCCAAGTGGGCGATTACAACACAGCAACTGTGAGCCAAGAATAAGGATATTGGGGGGCACGTCCCCCCATATTAAACATGACATTAGTTAGAACGCTTATTACCGCGCTAAGCCTGCTTTTTTTAACTACCTTTAGCCACTTATCTCAAGGCGCTGACGAATTAGAAATAGATGGCCTAGTGCTCGATCGCAGCATTAGTCGCTTTGGTCACCAGTTTTATTTTGAATTTTCAAACCTTTGGCGCGACCTACCCTCAACCGCTGGTTTTAATATAGAAATAAAAGAGACCGTACTTCCTCGGGCTGGCACAAAACTGACCTTAGTAATGAATAATCAAATTGTATATGTAACCTATTTAGGGCGTCGCTTGGAGCCTATTGATGAGCGTGTAGAACACGCTTTATACAGTGTTATGGATGCGATGGCGCGCTCTAATTTACATAAAGCTTCGCCCGATATGGCAAAAAATGGATGGTAAAATGGCCCCCGACTCAAGAAAATATATAACAACAATTATAATGATATTACTCCCCTTATCTGTATCTGCAACAGAGCTTGTGTATACCCCCATTAATCCAAGTTTCGGAGGTAGTCCACTCAATGCCAGTATGCTATTAAATAAAGCGCAAGCGCAAAATAAACATAAAGCACCAATAATTGAACAAAGCTACGCTGAGAAATTTCAAGATTCTCTAGAACGTACCTACTTAAACCGCATGGTAAGAGAGATCACTGATATTGCCTTTGGTGAAGATATAGATGAAAGTATTTTTAACCAAGATTCAATTTTTTTAAGTGGTGATTACGAAATTCAAGTGATCACCAGTACCGTAGATTCAATTACAGTGCGAATAACCAACACCACTGACAACAGTGTCGTGGTCATTGAAGTACCGAGGTTTAGCTAAATGAAAGCGCTATTTATTGCAGTACTTACCCTGGCATTATCCGCATGCAGTAGCATGGGCAATTTGATCCCACCTTCGCAACAGTTGGCCGCAAGTTTAACCCCCACTGAAACCTTTAAAGCACTTCAACAGTTACCAACACCTGCTGGCAGTATCGCTGTATCGGTATATTCTTTTCGTGATCAAACGGGGCAATATAAACCGCAAGGCAATGTTAGTTCATTTTCAACCGCCGTCACTCAAGGGGCTAATTCCATCTTAATACAAGCGCTGCACGAATCTGATTGGTTTATTCCGGTTGAACGTGAAGGTTTGCAAAATATTCTGACTGAAAGAAAAATTATTCGCGCCGCCCAAGCCGAACAGCCAAATGCTGTTGAATTACCACCACTGACCACCGCTAAAATCATTTTAGAAGGCGGTATAATTAGCTACGACACCAATGTAAAAACCGGTGGTTTTGGCATGGAATATTTTGGCATCGGCGCGTCAGAACTCTACCGCGAAGATGCAATCTCGATTTATTTACGTGCCGTAGACGTGCGTACTGGGCAAGTATTATTGTCCGTAGCCACCAGCAAAAAAGTGCTCAGCCAAGAGATGCGCGCAGGGTTCTTCCGTTATGTTAGTTATAAACGTTTAGCCGAAGCCGAAGCGGGTTTTAGTGATAACGAACCGATGAGCATTTGCGTAACCCAAGCAATTGAAAAAGCCCTCAGTGATCTAGTCATCAAAGGCATAGATAAAGGCATATGGGCAACAAAGCGTAGTTAATTAAACACTTAACATGATTGCTTTGGTAAATAGTTAATTCATTTACTAAGGCCACATGCTAATCTCTAAAATTAATCTTGCTTGAAAAGGAAGCTGTATGTCATCAGTCCAAATTGCCCGATATATCATTAGTTTTAGCTGGTTATACCACGGCATATTTCCAAAACTTGTGCATATTGCCCCGCTTGAAAAACTAATAACTGCAAGCCTTGGCTTTTCAGAATCGATGTCTTATTTAGTCACTAAATCGGCGGGGGTGGGCGAGGTCGCCTTCGCTATACTGCTATTTATATATTATCAATCTAAAATAATCATTGTTTTAAATATCATTGCATTAGTTGGGTTACTATTCTTTGTTGCTGCGCTACAACCACAACTTTTAGTTGAAGCATTTAACCCCGTGACTACAAACTTGCCAATTATTGGCCTAAGCTTAGTACTATTAAATAGCCTAAAAGCTCAGCCCAATAACTAAGTTGGGAAAATAATCTCAATGGTAATTACCGATTGAGTGCTATATAAAACAAAGGTTATACGTGCTCTGAGATCTGTTTGGCTAAAGCTGCAAACTCACTGTCGTCGGCTCTTTCACAATCGTGAGATGATAAATTTCAAAAACATACCTGTTCGCCCCACTCCCTCTAGCGCAGAGTCAAAAGTGCCAAGGCTCATCATCTTCCCAAACAGGATGATAAGGTGCTTTACCTGAAACAATATCACAAAATATGCAGTTACTAATGGTCCAGCCTACTGATTATAATTGGGCGTATATAATGGTTGATCTGTTAGTCATGCAACGGCAACCGTACCGCCATATAGCGCTGTGCCCAATTAGATAACTCAATACGATTTCGTGAATTGGTTTTTTTAAATGCGCTATAAAGGTGTGTTTTTACGGTGTGATCACTGATATTTAACCGCTCTGCGATACTATGATTATTCGCCCCTTGTGCGAGTAAATGGATCACTGACTTTTCACGTTTGGTTAGATTTGCTAGTGCTTCATGTTCACTATCAGCATCGTAGTTAGAATGTGGCTCAAAACGACTTACCATGGCGAGCACTTCATTAAATGTAGAAGAAATAATCTTGCGACTGAACCAAAGTTCATCATTAATGATCCGCATTAATCCGGTAAATACGTCTTCAGGAAGATCATTGTTATAAAAAACTCCCTTAAAGTTATTAAGTAATAAGTTTTTTTCACAAATAGCGTCAGAATGCGCATTAAACACAATTACAGGTTTCACTTTGGCTAAGGCTAATAAGTCTGCTGGTATTAAATTTTGCCAATTGCAGCCGCTGCTATCAATTAAGAAAAGATCAAACTCATTACGGTTGTCATTATGGGGGAGACTGTCGTCCATTTTTACTTTACTAAAAAATGCATCTAGCGTTTTAATTAAGTATGGATAACACTGTGAACGAACTGGCATTTTAAATACGGTTTTGATAAATACGGAGGTTGGTTGAATCATTGCATCTCGTCCTTGAAACATTTCGTTCACAATACCTAAAACAACTCCAATGTTCAACCTATTTCACTCAAATCTATTGATTTATAAAGAGAATAAAAATTCTAGACGTCTAGATACTTGACTGCCAAGTAGTTTAAAAGTCAACCCTTTTAACTATAAAACCTATTTAAATCAACCCTTTGTTACTAATTTGTTACTTTATTAAATGATAAAATCGAGAAGTAACTCCATTGGTCCAACCAAAGCCTTGCTGCACTTTGTACTCGCCACCTCCAGCTCTATTTTCAGGCTCATAAACATTGTATTTTTCGAGTAGACAGTGGTCGGTTTTAAAACTGTTTTCTATCATCTGTAACCAATTGCTCATTATGATGTTTGCATCTGCAACAAAGCCATACTGGTGAAATCCGTGTACAGCAAACCACTGCAGTGGTGCCCAACCATTAGGGCTATCCCATTGCTGGGAAGTCTCATTGAGGGTTGTTACTAATCCGCCTGGTTTTAAAAAGTCACTCATAAGCTTATTTTTAACCAACACCGCCTGCTCTTCGCTGGCACAATTGACAAATAATGGGACGGTGGCGGCAAGCGACAGCACTGTAGATTGTTGCTGGCTTTGATAATTAAAATCAACAAAAAACCCCATATCAGTACTGAATAAATACTGATTAATTGCCGCACGTCTTTGAGCTGCTTGTTGCTCAAAATACTGTTGCTTATTTGTATTTTTTAATACCGCAAAATAATGACCCAGCTGTTTTTCAAGGTAATAAAGTAAACTATTGAGGTCCACAGGAATGATATCCGTGGTTTGAATACTGGTAAGCTTATTATTACCCAGCCAGCGACTACTAAAATCCCAACCAGACTCGCACGCAGCTCTAATATTTCTATAGTAATTAGCTCTTTGCTGTTCAGGAAGTAATGAGGCATCATGCAAATCTTCACGCAGTGATTCTGGCCGTGGTGTTGCTTGATCATCCCAATAACGGTTAAGTAATGCACCATTTGCCATTTTTACTACACGCTTATGGCTTGATATTTGCTCACTCAGTAGCTCTGCCCCCTGCATCCAAAATGTATATTCTTGCTCAAGGGCAACAACGCAATCAGTTAACCATGCAAAGTCACTATTTTTACAGTATTTTGCTTGCCAAATTAAATCAACCATCAGCGCTAGAATAGGAGGCTGCGAGCGAGAACTATAGTAACTGCGGTTACCATTGGGAATACAACCATTACGATTTTGCAGATCAATAAAATTAGCAAGCATGGCTTCGATACTGTCTATATCGCCAATATCTTGCAAACCTAACGCAGTAAAATAACTATCCCAATAATATATTTCTTGAAAGCGCCCACCCGGTACTATGTAGCTGTGTTTAAGGGGTAATAAAGAGCTGGCTTTAGCTGTGTCTGCATTGCGATGCAAATACGGCCATAAATTAGCAATATAGCTTTGCACACTATCGCTGTTGCTTTGCTGAGTTGGGAGCTGTGTTGATTCAAACGTAAAATGCTGTGCTACAAATTCTGTTAACTGTGGTGTAGTAAGTGGTTTAACGCGTAAGTAAAGGTCGCATGCTAACTGCCAACTATCATTAGCAATCGCATCAGCAAAAGTTTTACTGTCACTAAATATAGCCGCCAGTTGCACATCTAAAAATAATTGGCTATTTACAAAGTTCATATCGTTCCTTTTTCTGGCACTGCGCCTAAGTTTACTGTCATTTTTTTAAATAAAGTTACACTGATCAACAACAAGCTAATTGGGATCAAGGTAAGATAAAAGGCATGTTGGCCACTAAATTTATCAAAGATGAAGCCGGTAATTACTGAACCAGTGGTGCCGCCTAATGCTGAAAAAACCACGATAAGTCCGGTCATAGCTGCCTGCTGGTGAGCGGCTAACGCACTGAGCATCACAGAGTTAAGTAATGGGTAAAGAGGAGCCATAAAAAAGCCAATGAGCGGCAGCATGTATGCTGCAAAAGGCACATCAAATACACTCGTTACTTGGCTGCCATCAATTTCATGAGTCAGCGGTAAAACTAGTAGCACCAGCACGGCCATAGCAACCAAGCAACTTAACAACAAACTATACCAGCCAATAACGCGTAATATCTGCCCCGCCACTAGTCTACCTAGCGCCAGTGCTGCGGCAAACACACTGGCCAATTGAATACTAATATCAACTGGCAGCTTAAGTACTTGATTATTAAAAGTAGGTAACCAAGTCCCTACCCCTTGCTCAATCAACACATATAAAAATGCACTGATAATAAATATAACCACTAGAGGTTTATAAGTGAGTGTTAGCATGTCAATAAAAGCTGCTAATTGACTGGTACGTAACGTTGCTTTTTGAGGTGCTTTTATTGGCGCTATAAGCACTGTAATAAAAGCCATACCCGCTAACAAAGCCAGCAAATAATACACGTTCAACCATGCTGTATTTTGCGCATTACTACTATCAATAAACCATGAGAACACCCAATAGCCAGATAACACCCCAAGCATAAAAATACCTTCAATGGTGTTAAGCAATGCTGAGTGCTGATTGGCGTTATCAGTGACTTGGCCAATAACCGAGTAAACGGATACTTTCATAATCGCGAAACTGCAACCGATCACAGCAAACAATACTTTGAACGCATAAAACTGTGCAATTGAGGGCATTAACAAGCACATTAAGGCAACCAACCCCAACGCTACAAGCATGGCCAGTTTATAGCCAAGTCGTGGAATAAATGATGCAACAATAAAAGAAACTATTGCTATGGTAAGGTCTTTATAGCCTTCTAAAATAGAAGCTTGCGTTTTTGTTATGTCAAAACTATTGATGGCTTGTAAAATTACGGTGCCAACACTATTGAGTAAAATAGCGAACACGAAATAGCTACACGCCAACGCTATGGTTATTCTTATTGGGTTCATACACGTTAACCTGATGTTGATTTCTTTTAGCATAGTGTAGCGCAAAATAAAATGCAAACGTTTGCATTTTATTTCTAAATTGAGTTAACTCACCCTACAGTTTATCCTTTGCTAGATTGACGATTAATTAATTCTATTTCAACAACTTGCGATTCAGCTGACTGGCCTTGTAACTGCGCTAATAATTTTTCAACCAGTAATACTGAGGCTCGCTGAGTGTTTTGTTTAATGCTCGAAAGTGATGGGTGACTCACATCTGCCATGGCAATATCATCAAAACCAACTAACGTAACATCGTTAGGAATACTGATATAGCGCTCTTTTAACGCTTTCATAGCGCCTAGTGCCACCATATCGCTGCACGCCATAATGCCGTCGAAACATAAACCTTTCGCGACTAGTAATTGGTTGATCCCGTGGTATGCTGCGCTACTAGTAATATCGATAGACACTACGTGTGCTATAGCGTTAGCCGTATTTAGAGCCGCTAAATAGCCACGGTAACGTTCGCCAATTTCAGCATGTCCTGGGTCTCCCAAAAATACAATATTTTTAGCGCCACCTGCTAATAAGTGTTCAGTAGCAAGACGACCCCCAACAAAGTTATCACTGCCTACAATGGGATAATTACTGGGAGTTTTTGGGTCACCCCAAACAACTAAGGGCACGCCTGCATTAGCGGCGGCTTCAATGTTTGCCGGATCTTTGCCTTGCCCAACCACAATAATGCCATCAGCCCGACGGCTATTGATAAAGTAATTAGCCCAGTCATCACCGGCCATAAATGAGTTTGAGAGTAGAAGTTCTAGCCCTTGTTTATTCAACGCGAGGTTTATCTCTCCGACTACCTTAAGCAAAAAAGGGTCGTTAATTGATTGCTCAGTGCCACTGTCGAAATTTATGATCACTGCTACAACATTGGTTTTTTGTGAGCGAAGGCGGCTCGCAGCCGTATTTAAACTGAAGTTATGTTGCTTTGCTAACTGCTTTAATTTATCTCTAGTTTCTTTTTTTATCAATGGGTTATCATTTAACGCACGAGAAACAGTCGAGGTTGATACTCCAGCAAGCTTGGCTAGATCCGCTAACTTTAGTTGTTTGTTATTCATTGCTAAGTACGAAGCCTTCCTTAAATCGTGAAGTTGCAATATACCATCATTATTAAAATTAGGCTGCGCCAAGGCCTAAATTTAGTCATAAACATAACCGTGTATAAAAATAATACAGAAAGTTAAAAAAATAATTGCAAACGTTTGCATAAAGTTCTAAGGTTTAAAAGAACACAGCATTAACATTTCATTAAATTAGTTAGTGCTTTGTTATTTATAGTTTTTTAAATAACGAACAAAAAATGGGAATACCAACATGACAACAACACACACACCAAGCAAACTTGCTTGCGCTATTATTTTAGCGCTATCCAGTCAAACCGTGCTTGCAGATCAACCAGTAACAAGCGCGCAAACAACCACAGATAAAAAAGTTGAACGCATTGTGGTTTCTGGTACACCTGCAGGTATGGGCGTTCGTAAAATTGATGCCAGCTATGCTGTGACAAATATTGATGCTGAGCAAATAATTAAACTATCACCAAAAAGTACTGCGGACTTATTTAAAGCAGTTCCCGGTGTGTGGGTAGAAAGCTCGGGTGGTGAATCTGGCGCTAATGTATTTGTTCGCGGTTTTCCTGGTGGTGGTGATGCACCATTTTTAACCCTAAGCCTTGAAGGTTCTCCTATTTACCCAGCACCAACATTATCGTTTTTAGAAAACTCATCATTATTTAGAATCGACGAAACCATTGAAACCATGGAAGCATTACGTGGTGGTCCAAACCCCGTGGTTTCTAACGGCCAACCGGGCTTAACAACCAACTTTAGATTAAAGCGTGGCAGCGAAGATACTCAAGGCTTATTTAAATACACCACCTCTGATTACGATTTGCAACGTGTTGATGCTGTTTTAAGTGGCGAAATCAGCGACGACCTATATTTTATGGTAGGCGGCTATGTAAAAAGCTCACCAGGTATTCGTGATGCAGGCTTTACCTCTGAGAAAGGCAGCCAGTTTACGGTTAATATCACCAAAGAACTCGAAAACGGTGAAATGAATTTCTACACTCGCCAAACAGACGATCATGGCGCATGGTACTTACCAACACCACTCAATGTTAATGGCATTGATGCTGAATATACCCAACTTGGCACACTAAACCGCCAAGCGACCATTTATACCGGGCCAAATAATGACGCGCACCAAGTTGATATTGGCGATGGCCGTGGTTGGAATGGCCATGTATCTGGCGGTAGTATTAAACTTGAATTTGACAATGGCTGGAGTTTTTCAGACCGCTTTAATATCACCAAAGGCGATGCTAATACACTTGGTTTAGTGCCCGCAGGCTCCGCAACAACACTAGGTGAAGTGGCTGATAATGGTCAGTCTGCAACAGGCGCCGCGACAGGCACAACTTATGACAGTGATACACCCGTACAACAAGTGGGTCGTTGGGTGGTACTCAAAGAAATTAGTTCATTTACTAATGATTTAGCATTTTCAAAGCAATTTGAAGACCTCTCTGTTGCTGTCGGCTATTACACTGCAAGCACCTCTGCCAACGACTGGTGGAGCTTAGGCAATACGGCCTATCATGTTCTTGAAGCGGGTGGTGAAATGCTCAATGATATTACTTGTAATGAAAGCGCCGAAGGCTGTGACTTTAACTACGACATTAATTCATCAGGTGATGCACGCACTAATGCTTTTTATACCACGGCACAGTACAAGCTAAGCCAAGATCTCACTCTTGACGGTGGACTACGTTATGAAAGCCATGATGTACAGTACAGTGTTGATGAAGGCCTTGACGGTATTATCAATAAAACCGTTGATTACGATGAGAGTAAAACCTCATGGACAACCGGTTTAAACTATTCAATTAATGATGACATGGGCGTATTTGCTCGTGTTAACCGTGGTTATAAAATGCCATACTTCGATGATTTTAGAGATAACTACGTCGCATACCACCAAGACGGCGAGAAACTCATTAAAGAAGTCACTCAAGCTGAACTTGGCTATAAACTGATCACTCAAAGCACTGACTTTTTTGCCACTTTATTTACCAACGAAGTCAAAGGCGATACCTTTGTAAGTCGCCCAGACGTGCCCGCTGAAATCTTAACCAACGAAGCGTATGGTGTTGAACTTGATTACAACTTTAATCATGAATCTGGCTTTTCTGTTAATTTAAATACTACATTACAACAAACAGAAATCACGAAAAGTCCAAAAAATAAAGGCAAAGAAGCACAGCGCCAACCTAAATGGCAAGTACGTGTAACACCAAGCTATGACTTTGAAGTAGACGGCATGTACGCCACACTCTATGGTACTTTGTCAGCAGTGGATGACCGCTTTGGTAATAATGAAAACACCGTGACACTTGATGGCTACGAAAAAGTTGACTTAGGTTTTATCCTTGAGCCAATGGAAGGGATCAAACTGCAATTAGCAATTGATAACTTAACCAACGAGCAAGGTATTACCGAAGGCGACCCACGTAATGCTGACGCCCCCAATGGCCGTTACATTATGCCTCGTACAACACGCTTAAGCGTAAGCTACGAATTCTAACCCTCATCTCTCTGGATCAATACCCAAAGCCGTGGTGGTTAATACACTGCGGCTTTTTTAAATCACGTTTTGAACAAAAAGCTGCTCTTGCGACTCGCTCTCTTGGCGCTTTAAATAACTAAATATTATTAAAAAAGTCATAGCAATGCTTGCCGCAATAAGCGAGCCTAGCGTGGCAAAACGAAAACTAAACCACTGTGCAATTAAACCGGTACTGGCAGTGCCAAGCATGACCCCTACTTTAATGGCATTGCCATAAAAAGCAGAGGTAAAACCAATTCGTGATGGTAGCTGCTCTTGTAAAATAGTCAGGCCGATACCCGCAAAGATCCCATAAAAAATAGCATTTACACCTTGCAGTACAAAGAATTGCCATACTTGATCGGCAAAAAATACGCCAATATAGAACAAAATAGCGCAACTAAAAGCAAAACCTAACAAGCCTGTTTTAGTGATGCGTTTACTGAGCTTTGCGCTATACAACATCACAGGGATCTCGATTAATGCCACCATGCCCATAAATATTCCAGGTATATTATTAGCAAAGCCCAGTTCATTTATTGTATAAAGCGGTAAGGCACTGGCGTACATAATATTGCCAATTGAACCAAAGGTTATAGCAGCCCCTAAGGCCCAAAATGATTGATTGATCGGCTGATTTGGCTCAGCTTTCTTAGCTCTGTCGTTAGCATTAACACTGGGCAAAAACTTCATTGCAAAAATTAATGCCAACAACGCAAACGTAGCTGCGGTATAAAATGAGCGACTAAAGGCAACTCCTGATGCAAGTAAATAGCCAAGCGGCGGGCCTGCGACCCATGCAAATGAAATTGCCGCTCTAAGGCGAGTATTAAACTGGGTGATATCAATATGATCTTGCTCATCAGCCCACTGGCGAGCAATAGTCATAACTTGCGGTATCGCGGCATTGCCCATTGAAAGCAAGAGTACTCCGGCAGCAAATACCTGCCAAAAAGACGTTGCGTTAGCGAATATGATTAACGCCATCCCCATGCCAGAGACCGCAATCATAAACATCTTTTTAGCGCTCACGCCCTTATCGGCCAATCCACCTAACCATTGGCTAAAAAGAATGCCCATCAAAGTGACACCTGTAGTGTACACACCCAAATATATAGGTGGACTTTGTAAGCCTTCAACAATAAACAAACTCATTAGTGGATTAACAAATGCGCCTATTAAGCCCGTTAATAAGCTTAACAAGATAAATACCACACCATATTGTTTGAATATCGACTTCAAAAAACACCATACAGACACTAAAAATAAGCCGCGCATTATACGCGGCTTTAAGTAATATTAAAATACAAAGCGGGTTGTTTAATAATCACGATATACTCTCTATAGTTGATGAGCAAAACCTTCTCATTGTGTCAATAAGCTAACTAAGTGCTCAGCAAGTAAGCTATGTGTAGCTGGTGCTAAGTGAATCCCTTCATCAGAACATGGATTTACTTGCGAATAAGCATCTAAAAAATTACATCGATGCAATTTTGTAACGTCAGCAAAGTGTTGTGCTAACTGTTGTGATTTAATTTCAGCACCAGCATAAATACGTTGATATTGATTAACTTCATAAACTTTAGGCGGGCTAATAATAATACGTTTTGGTAAAGTGGTATTACTATAAAAGTTATCTATCTCAAGCAGTAACTGATTTAAGCCCCGCGAAATTTGCTCTGGTGTTAAGTCAAAGCGCGCTTTTAAATCATTAGTACCGAGTTGAATAATAACAACATCAACAGTATGTGCTTCCAAATACGGTTTTAAATACTTAATGCCCGATTTGTCGCCCATAAACGGGGGATTATTGACTAAAGTACGATTAGGCTCCCCGGCTTCAATCACTTCAAAGCCTGTGCCCAACAGCTGCTTTAATAAAGTAGGCCAGCGTTCAGTTTCGCTCAGCCGTTTCCCATCAACAGGAGAAATACCAAAGGTATTAGAGTCGCCAAAACACAAAATATTCATTTAAAATGGATTCAGCGTGTAGCCTTGTTGCTGTAACTGGGCGTGAGCGGTCATTGCAGAAAGCGCCATTTTCACTCCAGGGATAAGCTGCTCTGCTGCTACCTTCATATGCATTGCCGACTGCCCGCACACATATACCTGCGTGTTATTAGCAAGCAGCTGTTTAATTAAAGATTCGGTTTTATTATCAACATCAAAGCGGCTTTTATAAACGCTGTTTTCCAGCACATCAACACTCGCGCTACCGTGTACAACGAGAGCTAGCTGGATGTTTTCCGGCTTTACCCCATGGGCAACATGCATATTGATAAAGCGCGCTAACGAATTAATATGATTATTTTGCGCGCCTTTTTCAGCGCCATCTCCTACATCAAAGGCAATTTTAAACTGCGCTTGGCTTAAGTCTGATACATGAGCTGGTACATTGTAAAAATAACCAAAGTCATTGATAACAGGAGTTGGCTCAGCAGCGATCGTTGTTAAGCTAGTTGCAAGAAGGCCAAAGCCTAAAAGTGAAGTTTTCATAAATCATCCTTTTTAGTTTAGCCTACCCGTATTTAACCAGCCTGTACATGTGAATGAGCTTTAAAAGTCATTCCTAAATAATTAAAGGTTTGTTTAAACATGTCTATAAATGCGTCTGGCGCAGAGGGAGATGAGGCATTAGACAATAGTGAAAACTGTTTTTGACGTAAAGTTCTAAGCTTCGGTTTTAACGCCTCGTCATCCATGTAATCTGTGATCCTATCCATAAATGCTTTCATTTGTGGCGTGGTGTTATACCAGTACACAGGCGATGCGAACACCCAATGTTCGTAGCGAAGTAACACTTCAAACAAATTATAAAAATCATCATTGTGATACTGCTTATCGTAGCGATAAGGTGAAATAACATAATCATCTAAGCAAAAAACAATGCCGCTTTGTTGCTTACTATAGGCATTAACTTGCGCCGTAGTATTACCGTTTTTACGGCCACTTGAATAAATAATAGCGGTGTTATGCATTGATTTTTCTTGCATTTTATTTCTCCTTTTTTATGGTTGCAAAGAGCATAAAACCTCAAGTAAGATTGAGGTCAACCTTAAAAATTGATTTTTAATAAAAAAGAAGAAAACTATGACCGATCAACAAAAAAAACTTGTTGAAGCTAATTTAACTGTGGGCTTTGTAGCTAAACGCAGCGGCGTAAAAGTCTCCGCACTACACTTTTACGAAACCAAAGGCTTGATCCGCAGCTGGCGGAACAACGGCAACCAACGCCGTTATAAGCCTGATGTACTGCGCCGTGTGGCGGTCATCAAAGCAGCGCAAGCAATGGGCATTACTCTTGAAGAAATCAAACAAACCCTCGCCACTTTACCTGATAAACGTACCCCCACTAAAGAAGATTGGTCAACATTATCAAAAAACTGGCAAGCACAACTTGATGAACGTATTGCTTTTATGCAGCGCCTACGCGACAGAGTCGACGGCTGCATCGGCTGCGGTTGCCTGTCAATGACAAAGTGCCCGATTTACAATAAAGACGATTACTTAGGCGATACCCAAAGTGGTGCAGTGCTATTAGTAAATGATTAATCTAAAACCTCATACAATTTGCAGCTAAATACACAGAGCAACAAATTATAAGCGCTAAAACATAAGAATTTTTCGATTTTAAATTAACAGTAATCAATCAGATAGATGTGATGTGCTTTATATAGTTAGCGCATTTGCATGAGAAAGTAGCGTCATTTTGGCAAAACCCCCTGTTGATAAAAATAGAATGAAATAACATCGTTACCGAAACGCCTTGTATTACTAGAGATAAAAAGTGCTTAGTAACGATTGATACAATGGATGTCAAAAACCAATTGCAGAAAAAATAGTTAGTAAAGAAGCCAATTACTTACTTGCAGTGAAAGCGAACCATAAAGAGCTACTGTCGCAAATAGAAGACGCTCAATTGCTTGAGATAACACAACAAGCGTATGAAGGAGTTTTGTTTAATGAAGCCGATTATCCAAGAAATAGAGAAGAAATTAGGTGCTCTGCAGTTAACTATAACGTAAATGATTTATCAAAAACGATACACTGGGAAGGCATAAAACAGTGGGTTTATTGTCTCTTTTAGAACAGAATAAGGCAATGTAAGCAATGAGGTTTTATAGTGTTTAAACAGGTAAAAATAAGGTTAGTAATGATCTATGTGTAACATTAACATAAATCATTACTGTAATTTATAAATTAATAAAGTGCTTTAATTTTCTTAGCAAAATCAGAAGCATTACGAGACATTTTATGTCCAGTCTCAACAGTTAAAGCGTTATCTGCTAATGAGAACTCACTTGCAGAGTCTGAAAAGTCATCTTTAGCTGTAACATTTATTTTAGTTAACTTAGCAATCTCTTCTTTATAATCCACATCATCTTTACAAATTGCAGAAAGAGCCTCAAGTGTTGCAACAGTTCTTTGGCCTGAATGAGCAATAACCCACTGGCTTTGATAATTATCTTTAGCTAATTTATCTTTATTCGCGGCGATCATTTTTTTATAATCTTCCCAATCGACTTTTACATCTAGTGAAGCATTACCACAAGCCGCTTTAACTTTATCAACCTCTGCTGAAATACTAGCATCAGCTGCTCTAATAGCCTTTTTGTCTTTAATAGATGCATATGAAGCTGTACTAAATAACGTAATAATAATACCCGCTAAAATTTTATGTTTCATTTTCTTTCCTTGTAGTGATTAAAATATATCGTAAATTAGTTTATAACTGGTTTCTGGCAAATTAGTAACATCATCACCAATTTCAATAATCAGCACACTGTTTGACATTTTTGCTTGATGCTTATCTGCTACAACAGATGGAATAAGCTGAATTTTTTCTATCCCTTGTACAGCCTCCAAATAATCGTGGTCGATGGTACAAATATTTTCTAATGCATTCATATAAGCCGATAATTTAGCAGGACTAGTTTTTAGTTTTTGAGATTCAAACTGTCGCCAATCTATATCGATTTCAATATTCGTTTCACATGTTGTAGAAAATGAACTAACTGATTTTTCAATAAGTTTTTTGGCAGCAATTTTACTAACAACATTTAATTGCCTTACTTGATATTGCTCTTTGACTTTATTAACTTTTACAATATCTGCCAAGCCGGAATAAATAACTTTTGTAACTGTATCATTATCGAGATATACACTTGAATAAGAAACTAATGTTCCTGAACGAACAGTTTTATGACCTTCATTTTTAAAATTAACATCCGGCATTCCAAGCAATTTTAAATAATAACCATCACCAATGTCATTCTTGAATTTTTTATAAAGTAAGGTATTACCATCATAATGATGTTCAAAGCCATTGTAATTTACATAGTAAGTATTTTCATCCTCAGCTGGAACAACTGTCAAAGTAGCAGAAAATTCAGAGTCAAAGCTATGGTAAACCTTTGGGTTTTCTTGAGCCATAGTTGTAAATGAAGTGATAATTGTTAAAAATATAAAAAGATAATTCATGATCGATAGTTAATCCTTTAACTTATATGTATTAAAATAATGCAGGTAATAGTAACTTTAAATCCAATTAAAATTGACTACTAAATAACAACGTTACTATACGCAATCATAAATCAAAATTCAAAATTTTATTACACTAAAATAAGAAACAATAACAACATGATAAATTAATTTTTTGTAACCCTATAACTTATAATATTTACATACATTCAACTTACGATCATCGAAACAAAGTAAAGTTGATTAGGTGAATTTTTGCCACAGTATTTTACCAAATTTGATCTCACTTTCAGAATTAGTGTTATCCGCGTATTTCCACGGGAACTTGAATACCTCTGACGCGTTAGCTTATTTCACTTACCAGTCAAAATAAAATAAGCCATATATAGACACTCCCTTGAAGTCAAAGCGAGCTGGTTTATAGGTTCGTAAGGCGCACAACCCACAACGAGTGTGTAGACTGCCGTTCATATGGAAATGATAATAATGAAAGCTGTAACCTGAACTCAGGACAAGGCGGTAAACATTACACCAAGAATGTACAATGCATTTTCTGGCGTAAGCATTGTTTGCATTTTACTAATTAACTGACTCTAAAAACCCAGTAATAGTATTATTTATTGATACTCTCTAAAGTGCTCACATTTTTAATAAAACGGCTATAAATACAGAATAAGGAGTTCAGCTGTAAAATAATAAAAGTATTTAACTGCACGCATTAAAACGTTCAATCCATACTTAATTTTACCGCAGTAATAATTTTGAGTACCCGCCAACTAAACACTTTTCCATTGCGAGATTGGGGCTTGCTTGGCTTTGAAAACCAAATTGTTGATAAAGTGAATGAGCGTCTTTTGTTGCCAGTGTAAAACGGCGTAATGATTGCAATTCAGGGTGACTCATTACATGATCCATCAGCTTTTTACCCAGCCCTTGACCTCTAAATGGCTCTAACACAAATACATCCAGTAAATTTGCAAAAGTGGCTTGGTCAGTCACCACTCGTGCAAATGCCAATAGCTGTTTATTTTCAATTAATGCAAAGCACAGCGAGTGTGCGAACGCTTTTTCTAACCGTTCGCGACTAATGCCTTGACTCCAATAACTTCGCTCAGATAAAAACTCAAACGCTTGGGTAAATTGTTGTGGTGACAATTGGTGAGTAAATTTCATTTTATTTCCCTACTGAATGCTTGCATTGGAAAGAAAAACTAAAGGAATTGATGCCGCAAGAAACAGTGACATAACCCAATTAAAACGTTTAAAGATATTTGGCTTATTTAGAAATTGGCGCATGTATTTGCCAAAATTCACCCAAAACAAGCCTGAGCAAGCCGCGACAAGGTTAAAAATAATCACGCCCAAAATTGCAGAAGGCCAATAGGCACCTCCTGGTAAAGTAAGTGCAGTACAAAGTGTCATTAACACTGCATATGACTTAGGATTGATCAACTGAAAAAGCATGCCTTGAAAAAAATTTAAAGGCCTTGCTTGAGCATTATCACCTTTTAATTGAGAGCTACTAGCTATCTTGTATGCCAAATATAAAATATAACCACTGGCACAAAGCTGTAGAAAAAAATGCAGCTTTGGCTGTATTAAAAACAATTTACCTAATCCTAGTAGCATTGCCAAATGCATTATCGTCATGCCTACTCGAATACCCAATAAGTGCGGTAGGGTTTTGATCACGCCAAAATGTGTGCCTGAGTGAGTAAGCAAAATATTATTAGGCCCAGGCGTAATTGACGCCGCAAAACAAAATAAAATGAGAGCCGGAGCAAGCTCAAAAACAGTAGCTGTATTCATAATGATTAATTGTATTGATACAATATTGTAGTTGTTTAATAACTATTAATTGTCATACTTATGTAAAATCATCAATATTTTTATTGTTATGAATACAATTTACAAACCGGATCACACTCTATTTAGTAGTTTGTGCAAAACACAGCCAAAATATCGCGCATTAGCCGCTTTGATTGAGCATGCTATCGACAACAAAATGCTGGGTTTTGAGCAAAAATTACCAGCCCAACGACTTCTCGCTGACAGCCTAAGTGTTACACATGGTACGGTAACTCGTGCATATGCTTTACTTGAGCAACGAGGGTTGGTTACTGCAAAACTAGGGGCTGGTACCTTTGTAAGTAAAGTTATTGAGTTAAGTCATTTTGAGGGCGACACAGACTTTGCTTCAAGCATGCAACCGATGATGGGGCAACAACATGTTATGACCAATGCCCTGCAATCGCTGTCAAAGGATCAACGTGCATTAACAGATGTGATGATTTATAAACTCAATGGACTTACCTCACATCAATATTTTTTCAAACAATGGCTAGCGGATAAGGGCTTTGATTGCTTAAACCATCCGTTGATATTTACCCAAGGTGCTCAGCAAGGAATATTCACTACGTTAGCAACCTTGTGTGAAAGTGGCGATACTGTCATTGCAGAGTCAATGTGTTACCCCGGTTTTTACCTTGCGTGTCATTCGCTTAAACTTTCATTAGCGCAAGTAAACGTGCATAGCGACGGGATTGATCTTGCGCAAATTGAAGCATTGTGTAAGTCGCGTACAATCAAAGCGGTTTACATCACGCCAAACTGTCAAAATCCAACCAATATTTGCTATAGCAGTAACAATTTAAATGCCCTACTGGCGCTGAGTCGCCGATATAATTTTTTCATTATTGAAGATGACGTAAATTACTGTTTGCCAGAGTATTGGCGATTACCATTGTGGCAACAAGCACCGGATCGGGTTTTTTATATTTCAAGCTTTTCAAAATATTTTGCAGGCGGACTACGAGCCGGTTACTTATTACCTCCACGACTTTGGGAGCAACCAATTTTAAAACAAATTCATAGTGAGTGTTGGGCGGTTTCCTCAATGAATTTTGAGTTAATAATGCGCGCCATTAAAAGTAACGAATTTACTTATAATCAAACTAAGCTAGCAGATGAGATACGCTATCGTATTGAACAAATAAAAAAGCTGCTTCAAACTTATGAGATAGATGCTCAGTTTGCCAGTTTAAATGTATATATTCGCTTATCCCAGTCGCAGAATATGTTTGAGTTTTGCAGCGTATTAAAAGCGCATAAGGTAATTGTAAGGACGCTAGATTCCTTTATCCCAGAAGTTCCAGCCCTAAAAGTAGATAATCCAAATGGTGTTCGCCTCACCCTAGGCGGCCCAGCAACCCGGGCTGAGTTTGACTTAGGCATCACCCGCGTTGAAGCCGCTTTACAGCAGTTTAATCAAACATTTGAGGTAGTTATTTAAATTTTATCATTCAATAAAATCGGGGAATCATTATTCCTTTGGGTGATGTGAACTCATACTTTTTTGAGGAAATATAGTGTTTAAAGTTCTGCGAGTTCTCTATTGCTTTTGCATTTAGTTTTGCAAATTTATATGAAATTGACATGAATATCCTTTTGCCTACCCAAGCAGTTATTTACTGCTTGGGTTAAATTCCTTTAATTTTATTATGTTACTTAACTACAGATCTACCATCAAAAATGATGTGAATTTTTGCCACAGTGTTTTACCGAACTTGATCTCGCTTTCAGGCTTAATGTTATCTGCGTATTTCCATGGAAACTTGAAAATATCTGGCGGTGTTAGCTTTTTAATAGGTTTACCCATCAAAAGATTATCGAGCTGCTCTTCATCATTAAATTCTTTTCTCAACTCGTCATCTGCTTTGGACATTTCTTTTAAAAATGACTTATCAACACGATACCAAAAATACTTAGGGCGACCATTGGCTTTATCAAATTCAGCAGTGGTTTTATCAAACTCACGGTAATATTCAAATTGCGGGATATCAGCCAAAGGCTGAGTAACATTCATAAAGTTTTGTAGCAGTTCCCAATGAATAAATGCAGATGCTATCTGGTTACTAAAAGTTTGGTCATATCGCATGCTTTGCTGATAATGTAACAAAGTAAACCCACGGTATGGAAAACCGCTTTTAGGGTTATGCTGCACCCTATAATGTGCATTAAACTCTTCAAATGGGAAAATATCGAAATCTTTCGCGTTTTTAGTTGGTACCTCCACCATTCCTGTGGCACGATTAAAAATAACAGCTAGATTATATTTAAACCTAAAAAACGGCCAAATTAACCAATTAATCAATTTAGAAACTATCCAACATAATGACAGGCCCGCTAAAAATTCTAACGCAACATCAACCGCCCCTAAAGCTAAACTAAATAACGGCATAACAAACAAGAATATAACAATACAAAAATGAATTATTGCCCAAGAAAAAATGACAAAGCCAGCAATATTAGTTGCGTTTCCTGCTAATGGCATTGCTAATTCATTTTTACCTTTTGCTAAAATTGAACGTGCATATTTTTCTGCTCCAGTAATATTACCTTTGTAGCAACTGTTTTGACTATTATCAAAACAGTGGCCAAATACACCGTCTCTCGGGTAAAACGCCTGCTTACTTTGATAGCGGCAAAACATTGAATCACGTTCATCTGTTGCGATTTCATTTCTAAATTTTGCAGCTTGCTTACCGCGATAAGCGGTTTTTGCGTATTGCTCAAACATATTCAACTTCCTTATTACCGAACTGTACTATTAACTATTTTTTCTCAGTTCGGCATCACTCCTTTGTGTAAATGCTAAACAAACTAACTTCACTACCACACGGCTTCTCTATTAACTTGGCAATCTGCTGGGTCTAAATAGGGTTTTAACTCCTCAGGAAATCCGTGTTTTTCTGTTATATCTTTATCTATTTTGAAGTAGTGCTCTATTGATTGATATAAGTGTGTCCCAAGCGGGATTGATGTATCCATAA